>NZ_JAJBUX010000116.1 GCF_020860125.1 Cloacibacillus sp.
TCTCCGTCACCCCCGTGCATCTTGAGATGACCTCCTTTGACTCTTACAATGCCGAGAAAGCGACAGAAATGGAGGAGGAGATATACAGGGGAATGAAGTCTGAATAATGAACCAATAAAAGAATAAAGTTTATTTTGAATTTTTTTGGTCAACCGGTTGACAAATAAAGTTCACGTGATAGAATACCACACAAGTTTTTAAGACCACCGTGAAGGGAGGGCGTTATTGTGAATCTGCAGGCCGCCGAGCGAGATAGACGTATACGACGAATCGATTCCTTACCGCATAGAGTAATATGCGATGACGGGGATATGAATTCGATTACTCGGCGACAGAGATAAAGCGCCACCGGCTGAAAGCGCTTTTCGCAGAAAGGATCACAATTCCGCACCCCAGAGCATAACACAACGAAGTGGACAGATATGTCAACGAGGGTGGTACCGCGGGTAAATTTGCTCGTCCCTCTTCCGAAAGGAAGAGGGACGAGCTTTTTTTAATCGACAGAAAATTTTAGGAGGAGTTTCAAATGATGGCACCGGAAAAAAAGGGAAAAGTAGTATTGGCTTACAGCGGCGGACTCGACACATCGGTGGCGATCCCCTGGCTTCACGACCAGGGATATGAGGTGGTCACGCTCACGATGCACGTCGGACAGCAGGCGGACGACCTGGAGGAGATAAAGGCGAAGGCCTACTCGTCCGGCGCTTCCAAGGCCTATGTCGTGGACCTCCGCGAGGCGTTCATCGATACATTCGTCTGGCCGTCGCTCAAGGCGAACGCCGTATACCAGGGAGTCTACCCGCTCAACTCGGCGCTCTCTCGTCCGATGATCGCCCAGGCGCTCATCTGGTGCGCCGAGAAGGAGGGCGCGGTCGCCGTCGCCCACGGCTGCACCGGTAAAGGGCAGGACCAGGTGCGTATCGAGGTTGCCTGTAACGCCCTGAATCCCGATATCGAAGTCCTCGCGCCCGTCCGCGACTGGGGCTTCTCACGCGAAGAGGAGATGGACTACGCCGCGGCGCACAACGTTCCCGTCCCGACGACGAGAAAGAGCCCCTATAGCATCGACGACAACCTCTGGGGTCGCTCCATCGAGTGCGGCGTCCTCGAAGACCCGTGGAACGAGCCGCCGAAAGACGCCTACAAACTGACCGTCGACCCCGTGGACGCGCCCGACGAGGAGGTCACGGTGGAGATAACGTTTGAGGGCGGCGTCCCCGTGGCGATCAACGGACAGAAGATGGGCTCCATCGAGCTGATTGACTTCATGAACAAGACGGCGGGCAAGGCCGGATACGGAAGAATAGACATGGTAGAAGACCGCCTTGTCGGCTTTAAAAGCCGTGAAGTCTACGAATGCCCCGGCGCTCTCGCGATCATCCACGCGCACAAAAAGCTGGAGACGATCACCCTCGCCAAGGACGTGCTGAAAGCCAAAAAAGAGCTGGAGGTCAAGTTCGCCGAACTCACCTACGAGGGCTACTGGTTCTCGCCGCTCATGGAGGCGATACAGGCCTTCATGGACTCGACGCAGAAGTCCGTCAACGGTACCGTGAGGATGAAGTTCTACAAGGGCAACTGCATCGTCAACGGTATGAAGTCCGACAGTTCCGTCTACAGCAAGGCGCTCGCCACCTACTCAACGGGAGACATCTTCGACCAGTCGGCCTCCGTCGGATTCATCAAGATCTGGGGCATGCCGATCAAGACCTGGCGTCAGACCCACAAGGAAAAGAACATCAACCCGATAGACAGCCTCGTGATGCAGAAGGGCAAAGACGCGACAAAATAAACGGCGATACAATAATAAGGGGACAGGCGCGTTCAGGCCTGTCCCCTTGTTAGTTCACTTATGATTGGCTATGGCAGGATCTTATGCCTTCCTGTACCCGCACTTGGGGCATACGCCGTTTTCGTCCAGCGCGATGCCGCATAGCGGGCAGCGGTCTACGCTCAGATGCGGTTCGTACTCTTCCGAAGCCTCGTTGACGCCGCTGGAGAAGGTCAGCTTGACGATGTTCAGCTTATCCTTCAGCAGGTCGTAAACGATCTTGATCATTCCCTCGACGGTCATCGTCTCCTTCGTGACGACGAGCCGGCACTCCGGATAGGCGGTCGCCAGTTCGGTTTTAAAGGCCGGTCCCTTCATGGTATTGCTTGGCGCGCCGTTCCTGATGCCCTGCTTCTCATAAACGTCCAGAACGGCGGGCAGCAAAGGATCGTCTTCCCGCAAGATCAGGGCGTGGTCAAAATTTTTCAGAACATCCCAGGCGGTTTTCTGGATTTCGTTGCAGGGGAAAACCATATTCACGCCGGGGTTGACTGAACCCTCCACCTCGATAGTCAGGATGCCGGTATGTCCGTGAAGATACTGGGCTTCGCCCTTAAATCCGTAGAATCTGTGTGCGTACTGCAAGTCAAGTTTCGCAATGCTTTTCATTATAATGTCTCCTCTTTTGTCCATATTATTTACGGGGTTTTTCGCGCCCGTATGCGCGTTTATCTTGCCTTTTCTTCCATTTCCCTGGCCTGTCTGCATTTGCCGCAGATGCCGCTGAGCCTGAGCTCGACGTGACGCACCTCTCCGCCGGCCATATTAGCGGAGGGAAACGCCCCTTCAGGGAAGGCGAAATCTGTTATCCCGCCGCAGATCTCGCAGATAAAATGTCCCTGCGGCCCCGTTTGACAGTCATAACGCGCACTGTCGATATGGTCCAGACGCTGAATGATTCCACGTTCCGCGAATTCGTTCAATATCCGGTAAACGCTCTCTCTGGTCACAGCCGGTAAATTTTGTCTGACATGTCTCCACACGTCGTCCACTCCGGGATGCGTATAGTTTTCGTGTACAAATTCATAAACCGCGAGCCGCTGTGACGTACATTTCCATCCGTTCCGTTTGCATATCGTCTGAAATTCCTCGATCTTTTGCTGA
This sequence comes from Cloacibacillus sp., assembly GCF_020860125.1. Lineage (NCBI taxonomy): Bacteria > Thermotogati > Synergistota > Synergistia > Synergistales > Synergistaceae > Cloacibacillus > Cloacibacillus sp. The sequence goes on from NZ_JAJBUX010000116.1 coordinate 2,936, forward strand.
TCCATCATAATTCACCCGAACAATTTATAATGAATTTAATATTTAGATAACTATAATAGTTATTTGTTGTAATGTCAAGTGTATTTCATCAAAATCATTTTGATATAATCGTTCTTTGTGCAAAGGTTGGCAAAGATTATCCCTCATCACAAAAGTATGAGAGACAATGGCCGAAATGTGTCCGCTGCTCATCCGCTTTTGTGATATCGTTGTTTGACAGGGTCGTAGTATTCTTCTCATAAATATACCTGTATACCAGACTTTGCATTTTCAATTTTTGGCTATCGGCGCGTTATTGCACCAATTGGGTATCATTTACACATGACCTCAGATTTTTCAAAAAGGCATACGATTGACGTAAAAATAATTAAGAAAAGATGGAATATTAGTGAATAAATATAATTTTCCTTATTTTATTTTTGCCCTATATTATAAACGCCGAGGATACAAATAAAATTATTATAGGGGGATGGATTTATGCTGGCTTTAGTTGAAAACACGCTGAGTACTTTAGTAGATATTTTATGGGGGCCGTCGCTTCTGATAAGCTTGATTGGAACAGGAATATGGTTTACTTTGATCACCAAATTCTGGCCTGTAAGATATTTCGGTAAAGCTATGAAACAATGCCTCAATATGGACAAAGATACATCGCTATCAAAGGCTCCCGGGATCGTCACTCCATATCAGGCGGCAAGCATCGCAATCGCCGGAGCGATAGGGACGGGAAATATTGGCGGTGTCGCAAGCGCTATCGCCCTTGGCGGCCCTGGGGTGCTCTTCTGGATGTGGGTGACGGCCATTGTTGGAATGGCTACAAAATTGGTGGAGATCACGCTTGCTGTCTATTATCGCGATAAGAAGGTTAACGGTGATACATGGGGCGGTCCGACCTTTTATATGGAAAAGGGGATTGGTAAGAAGACAAAGCTCTGGATACCTTTGGCATGGACCTTTGGATTGGGGATAATGATCCAATACTTTATCTCTCTTGAAAATTTCACCGTTTCCGAAGCTCTCACTGAAGCATTCGGCATCAATCAGATATATACCTCTCTTTTTTATGGATTTATGTGTGCGATAGTGGTCATTGGCGGTTTTAAAAAGGTTGCTGGTTTTGCCGCCAAGATGCTGCCGCTGATGTCCATCCTTTATGTGGCGGCTGGGTTGTTCATAATAGCGATAAATGTTCATAAGCTGCCGGATGTTTTTGCTATGATCGTAGCCAAGGCTTTCACACCATGCGCTGCGATAGGTGGTTTTGCCGGGGCATCTTTGCTGCTTGCGATACGTACAGGTATCTCTCGCAGCCTCTTTAGCAACGAAGCGGGATGGGGCGCGAGCCCTATGGCCCATGCCTCTGCAAAGACGAATCACCCAGTGGAACAGGGGTTGTGGGGGATATTTGAGGTTTTTGTCGATACAATGGTAATCTGTACTATAACAGCCTTGGTCATTCTCGTTACCGGTGAATGGTCGAGCGGCGAAGCTGGCGCTACATTGACAATGAGATCTTTCCGTTCCGGCATGGGACCTATGGGATTCTATTTTGTGGCTTTCGTAGCCTTCCTATTTTCGTGGACCACCTCGACAAGCTGGTCTAGCTATTTCCAAACGCTTCTGGAACACGCGTTCCGTTCAAAGCCGAAAGTTGCCGCTAAAATAGACAGGCTTATGAGAATGTGCTATGTACTGCCGGGAATTTTAAGTACGATATTTATTGTAAATATAGGAATAAAGACGGAGATTGTTTGGTTAGTTTCAGATGTAGCTACCTCTCTTCCAACCTATGTAAATCTTTTTGCAATATTGTTTCTCACGAAAAAATTCCTTGCAATTCTCAAGGATTATGAAGGAAAACGTGTTCTTTGGGGAAAAGAGATTTTCTACAAATATGACAAAGAAATATAACTAATGAGGTGAATATATTATGAAGATATTGATTACTGGAGCAGGGATGATCGGTTCTATCGTCGCTATGGAATTATGCAGGGAAAACGACGTAACGCTTATCGACGGGAGTGACGCGGCTCTGAAAAGAGTCAGTTCAAAAGAAATGAACATAGAACTGATACAAGGTTCTGTCTTTGATGAAAAAAAGCTAGAGGGGTTGATTTCAACTAGTGATGTGGTTGTGATTGCCCTACCGGGTAATTTGGCTGTCAGCGTCGCTGAATCTGCGCTGAAACAGCGAAAGGCCGTTTTTGATATAAGCTCTATACCGAACGATGTCCTGCTTGGTAAAATCAGAGAGCTTGCGGATAAGAATAAAACCCTTTATGTGCCTAAAATTGGTATAGCCCCAGGCATGACCAATTTTCTTACTGGCCGTGGGTGTGTTGGCCTCGACTTTGTGAAAGATGTAAAGATATATGTCGGTGGTATTCCGCAGAAAAAAGAGTCTCCAATGGGGTATAAGACGGTGTTTTGCCTCGAGGAAACGCTGCAGGAATATCTTGATCCGGCGATGGTGATAGAGAATGGTAATAAAAAATATGTAGAGGCGATGTCTTGCTTACACAATGTTGATTTTGAAGGGCTTGAAGGTTTGGAGGCCTTTCTTACGGATGGTCTTGCCACATTGGCAGAAACGATACCGGCGGAAAATATGTCTGAATTTACCATTCGCTGGCCTGGTCATATTCAACAGATAAAGAACCTGATCGCGCTCGGAATGTTCGACAAGAACGAAGATGATTTCGAAGGAATGAAGATAACCCCGAGGGAATATCTTATCAGCCATCTAGCTCCTCTTTGGAAGATGGAGCTGGCTAAAGGAGATAAAGATCTCACTCTCTTCCGTATCGTTGTAAAGGGTACAAAAGACGGGGCAGAAGTTGAGTCTAAGTGGGAGACTGTTGATAGATACGACGAAGAGAGGAATATCACCTCGATGGGGAAGTGCACCGCTTTTAGTTGTACATCGTTTATCAGAGCTTGGATGAAATCTCTCTTTAACAACAATGGTTTTGTCTTCCCGGAAAAATTATCGGTAAATGATTCTCTTTATCGTTATGTTATGGAGTCGATGGCTTATCACGGAGTGTATTTTACAGAGCAGCACACAACTTTGAAACGATACTGAGTTTCACACCATGATTTAATTGGTATTTAGGTGTAAAAATAAACCCCTAGGGGCCGTTTAATGCGATAAAATCTTTGTAGCATTAGCGGCCCCGTTTTGTAAGGAGGTATTTTTATGAAGAAACCTATAAAGATGAGCTATGATGAAACAGACCTGCGAATCATCGAAGAGATACGTGATAATGCAAGAATTTCTTATAAGAATTTAAGTGAGGCGGTAAACCTGTCTGTACCAGCGGTATTCGAACGCATGAAAAAAATGGAAGAAAGGGGGGTGATACAAGGGTACAAGACCGCCGTCGACTACTGCAGGATAGGATACCCTATACATGTATTTATACTTCTGCACGACGACCGCTGTCGTGACGGTGTCCCCTACATGTTGAGCCAGATGGAGAGTATCTTTCAATTTTGGATTGTCTCAGGCGAATATGACTATCTCCTAGAGGTTTATCTTTCAACCAGCCAGGAGTTAGACGATCTCCTGAATGAACTGTATAAAATAGGAAGGACTCATACAATGCTTATTTTAAATAAACTTAAAGAGGATTCGCTATAGTTTATTTATGATGTAAGACCAATTTATATATATTAATATAGTATGTATGAAATAAAAAAATATACTTTGAAAGTTCTTTCATGAATTGTTATAATTTAACGTACAACGTGCGGCTCTCTGGTAGCGTAAGTCCAGTTGCAAAGAGTGGCGTGTTTTATTTTAACCGTTGATGATTACTTATAGATTATATTTAACTATAAGTAACTACTATAATTAAGATGCGCTGAAAGATATTTATGAGCGTAAACAGGGAGGGGTTGAAAATGGGCCTTTGCGGGACGGGCAAAAGAGATTATTGCGTCGGTGATTATGTGATGTATGCCGGAAACGGCATCTGCCGGATAAACGATATTCGCCGGGAGAGGTTCAGCGGCCTTGAAGAACGGCTCTATTATGTCATGAGCTCCGTTTACGACTCCGGCGCTAAATTCTATCTTCCCGTCGGGATGGAGGATATTGAGAGGCGCATCCGCCCGCTGCTCTCCGAGGGGGAGATTTGGGCGATCATCGACAAGACGGAGGATATCGGAAGCCGGTGGATAGAGAACGACGACAGCCGTATGGCCGCCTTTGAACAGATATTGAAGGGCGGAGAGATCGCGGAGATTCTCTGGCTCGTCAAAATACTTAATCTGCATAAGATAGAGATGCGCGAGAGCGGAAGAAAGTTTCGTTCCTGCGACGAAAAGGTGCTGGCGCACGCGGAGCGGGTGATCACGGAGGAGTTCGCCTTCGTCCTCGGCCTGCGCCGTGAGAGCGTGATACCACGTATCGTCGACTATATAACGAAGAGGAGAGAGGACCGCAATGACGAAGGAAGAGGCGTTGGAACTTATCGAGCGGATACCGTATGTCACTGCCTTCAGCGCGCTGAGCGGCAAGGCCAGGATAGACCTTTATAAAAAGGCGGTTGGCAAAAAGGAGCCGCTCCAGTGGCTTAAGGTTGTGAAGTCCTGCTGGCTCAGGAGAGAGGAACGCTCCGGCGGAGTGGAGAACGCCCTCGAGGGCGAGTATGGGAATCGGGCGAAACGGCTGCTTCACGCGGAGCTGGCGGCGGCGCTGGGGATAGGTGAGGAAGAGGTCGAGCCGTTTATTGAGAGATATCTTAAAGACAATATATAAAACAAAATAGCAAATAGATGAAGTGCCGCTCAAACCTTTTATTTGGGTAGTCAGAGATCGGCGTTCGTTAAAGGATACAACGAGTTGTGCCTGTCACGTAATTCCAGTTGGAAGCGGCGGCGCGGCTCGTTTTTTATTTGAAAGGACGGTAATTGATTAATATGGAAAGGTTTTTTACCCGGGACAACAAAATGGGAACGGCACCGGTGAGCCGGCTGCTGTTGACGATGTCGCTGCCGCTGATGCTTTCGATGGTGATGGAGGCGCTTTATAACGTAGTGGACAGCCTCTTTATCTCGCGTATCGGCGAGAACGCGATAACCGCGCTGTCGCTGGCCTTCCCCATCCAGCTGCTCGTAGTCTCAATCACGGTTGGCACGGGAGTCGGCATAAACGCGGTATTGTCGCGGCTGCTGGGGGAGGGCGACAGGCGCGGAGTCAACGCTGCGGCGGCAAACGGCATCTTTCTCGCCGCGGCTACATACGTTATATTTTTACTATTCGGCCTTTTCTGTACGGAGCGGTATTACGGTTCGCAGACCGCCGACGCCGAGATATACCGCTATGGCGTGGATTATCTCTCGATCTGCATGATCTGGTCGTTCGGCGGCGTGGGGCAGATCACATTTCAGAGGCTCCTGCAGTCTACAGGGCGCACTGCGCTCTCTATGGCCTCTCAGTTGGCGGGGGCGCTGATCAACATCGTCCTTGATCCGATACTGATCTTCGGTCTCTGCGGCGCGCCCGCCTGCGGCGTTAAGGGGGCCGCGGCGGCGACGGTCATCGGGCAGATCACGGCGCTGGCCGCCGCCGTCTATTTCAACCTGCGGATGAATAGGGATATCTCATTCAAGCTGCGCGGCTTCCGCCCCGACTTTAATATGATAAAGAAGATATACGCGATCGGCGCGCCGGCGATCGTCATGCAGTCGCTCAACTCGCTGATGGCCCTCGGCGTGAACCTCATACTCATAGGCCTTTCCTCCACGGCGGTCGCCGCCTTCGGCATTTACATCAAGGTACAGAACTTTGTCTTTATGCCTGCCTTCGGCCTCAACAACGCCGTCATCGCCGTCGCGGCCTTCAACTACGGCGCGGGAAACGAGCCGCGCGTGAGGCAGACGATCCGTTACGGCATGATCTACGCGGCGGCGATCATGCTTGCGGGTATGTTCCTCGTGCAGCTGCTCGCGCTGCCGATACTGCGTCTCTTCGACGCCTCGGCGGAGCTGCTTTCGATCGGGGGCCGCGCGATGCGCGTCGTCAGCGCCGGCTATATATTTACCGCCTATATGCTCATCGCGCAGGGCGCCTGCCAGGCGCTCGGCAACGGGCTGTACAGTCTTATCGTGACGCTGCTGCGCGTCGTCGTCGTCCTGCTGCCGCTGCTGTGGCTCTTTTCCGTAGTCTTTCCGCTCAATGAGGTGTGGTGGGCATTCGTCATCTCGGAGATCATTTCCACGCTGGTGAGCGCGCTGCTGCTGCGGAGACTGTACGCTGAAAGGCTTGGCGCCGGGGGATGCCTGTAGGATATTTTCTTACCCTTGTATCACATATACCGGTAGTTATTCACCATGTGCAGCTTAAGCGCCATTTCCACCGCTAGGCGCAGCTCATGGTCGCGCAGCTCTTCGCGAAGCGGTATTTTACGGAATCGCGGAGGGTGAAAGGCGCGGCGTCTCCACCTTCCGGCAGTCCGGCTTCAGCGCACGGCAAACAACCGCCGTTTCGCGCACGACGATGCGGTTGTGTGTTTTTTCAAAAACGGCAGAGATGCGGTCTCTATTTGGTCTTGAGGCCCTCCATCGAAAGCCGCAGGTGTTCCTTTATCAGGCGGACGCTCTCCGTCTCGTCGTGATTTTTCAGCGCCTCAAGGATGGTGATGTGCTCCTCAAGGCTTGGGTTTGTGTCGAAGTCGAAGAAAGACTCAAAGAAAATCATCTGTACGAATGTGCGTGAGAGGATGTTTTTTATATATCCCACGAGCGTGTTATTGCCCGAAGATTCGGCGATGATGATATGGAAGTTGTCGTTGACGGTCAGATAGGACTCGAGGTTGCGGTTGACGAAGGTCTCGTGCTCCGCGTCGATCTGCTCCTGCAGGCGGCATAACTGCAACGGCGTGATATGCTTCGCCGCCTTGCGGACGGCCATGATCTCCAGCTCCTCGCGCACCTCGTAGGTGTCGATTATCTCCTGTCTGGTCGGCGAGGCGAGACAGGCGCCCCAGCCCGGTATGATCTGGACGAGCCCTTCGTTTTCCAGGCGTCTTAAAGCCTCCCGTACTGGCGTGCGGCTCACTTGCAGCTCCTTGGCTATCGCCACCTCCGGCAGCCTCTGGCCGCTGACCAGCGCTTTTTCGAATATCTTTTTTCTCAACTGATCATATACAAATCCCGCCGCCGTTTGCACGGAAGATGACGTCATAACCATATTCAACCAACTCCCCAATATGCTTCAAGTAAAAATATACATAGTACACCGCATATTTGCAAGCGGAAAAAATGAGAAAATTACCGTCAGCCGCATTTGTGCCCTTACAGTTTTGCGGGGCTGTACCGGCTTTTACATGCGGTGAGGTATATGGAGCCGGATATTATGGATTTTTTGAATCTTCCCCTAGACGGTACGCGGCCCTGTCCGCCTTGTTCATAAGACAAAGATTGTTCTATTTTTTGCTTTGCCGCCTTGCGGTTTTTCCCCGTTCGCGATAAATTCTTGTGCGTGCAAAAGACTCCCGAAAAATAAACGCTTTTCCGCCGGGAGTATATATTGTTGACGAAAGGGAGTTATTTTTTATGTACGAAGCATTCAGTGCGCTTATCGGAACGATCAGCAACTTGATGTACAGCTATCTGCTGATCATTATGCTGCTTTCAGCGGGGGTCTACTTTTCCCTGCGGACGGGGCTGGTGCAGCTGCGCATGCTGCCGGAGGCTGTCAGATCGGTAGGGGAGAGGTCGGGCGGCAAAGATTCCGTATCTTCGTTCCAGGCGCTCATGGTATCGACGGCCAGCCGCGTTGGGACCGGCAATATCGTCGGTGTGGCGAACGCCATCGCCATCGGCGGTTACGGCGCGGTCTTCTGGATGTGGCTTATCGCCCTGCTAGGTGGCGCGACGGCCTTTGTGGAAAGCACGCTGGCACAGATATACAAGAAAAAGGCCGCGGACGGCAGCAGCTATGGAGGCCCCTCATATTACATCCAGGCGGCGCTGAACAGCCGCGCGCTGGGCGTCGTCTTCGCTGTAGCGCTCATCGCCACCTACGCCGGGGGATTCAATATGCTGGCCTCCTATAACCTTATCGACAGCCTTTCGGGCTACGGTTTTTATGACAAATACTTTCTCGGCTCACACAACCTGGTCCCCATCATCGGCGGCGCGTCGCTCGCGCTTCTGGTCGGCTTCTGCATCATGGGCGGCGGCAAGCGCATCGTCAAAGTGACGGAGGTGCTGGTGCCCCTGATGGGCGTGCTGTATATCCTGCTGGCTCTGATCGTTATGGCGCTTAATATAGAAAGGCTGCCAGAGGTGCTGTCGAAAATTTTCACCGCCGCTTTTGACTTCCGCGCGATCTTTGGCGGATTTGCCGGCTCCGCGATTATGCAGGGCATCAAGCGCGGCCTCTATTCCAACGAGGCCGGCGTTGGTTCCGCGCCGAACGCGGCGGCGGCGGCCGATGTGGCCCATCCCGTTACGCAGGGGCTGGTGCAGATGCTCTCCGTGTTCATTGACACGCTGCTGATCTGTACGGCCACCGCGATGATGTGCCTCTGCACCGGCATTATACCCGGCGAAGGTCTGAAAGGCGCGCCCTTTGTACAGCAGTCGATGTCCGTCGTATTCGGAACCGTAGGGCCGTACTTCATCACCGCCGCGCTGCTGCTCTTCGCCTTCACCACGCTGCTGGGTAACCTCTTCTACTGTGAGGGCTGTCTAAACTACATCGCGGGACGCGCGCTGAGCAAAAAGGCGATGAGCGTCTTCCGCGCCGCCGCCGTCGTTGCGGTTTTTGTCGGCGCGCAGCTGGAATTCGGCCTCGTCTGGGATATGGCCGACGTCCTTATGGGAGTGATGGCGCTCATAAACCTGCCGGTAATCGTCATCCTTGCCCGGACGGCGCTCGCGGCGCTGAATGATTATACCGCCCAGAGACGTTTAGGCAAAAAGCCGGTCTTCAAGGCCGCCGCCATCGGCCTGAAGGAAAAGACGGATTTCTGGAATTAACGGTTTTTGCCGCCGGGCCGAGGGGGATCCTAATGCGCGTATTCCGCGTCCCGGCCCGGCGCGTTTGTGTGTGCGTCCCGGCGAAGCCTGTGTTTTTCGCCATAAAGACACGAATGTATCGTGACGTTTATATTTACCCCCCTTTTGTAGTAACCATTCTCCGCGCGCCTGACGGCGTATTCCATAAATATGAAACCTCACCGCTTCAATCAATATTGACTGATACCATCCGTCTATATCGGAAATCAGGCGGCCAAAAAACTTCTAGGTTTGAATAAAGGTTATTTTATTGCAAATATAGTATTGACAATCTTCCCCGAATAATATATAAATTAATCAAGAAATAGTGTATACAGTGGATACTTACAAAAACGCTTCATATCAAAATAAATAATAAAGGAGAGACAGACATGCTGGATTTGAACAAACTGTGCGGAATGAACGGTAAAACCGCCATCGTCACCGGCGCCGCCTCTGGTATCGGCGCGGGGATCGCGCGCTTTTTTGCGAACGCGGGTGTATCGGTCGTCATTGCCGACATCAACGAGGAGCTTGCGGGTAAAGTCGTGAAAGAGATCAAGGACGCGGGCGGAGAGGCCGAATTCATCAAGTGCAACGTTACGAAAGAGGCTGACTGCAAGGCGCTTGCCGACCGGGTAGCGGAAGAGCGTTCAAGGATCGATATCCTTGTGAACTGCGCCGGCGTCGCACGCCGCCACACTGTAGAGACTCTTCCCGAAAGCGATTGGGACCTCGCGATCAACGTGACGCTCAAGAGCGTCTATCTCATGTGCAAGCATGTCGTACCTCATATGAAAAAGGCGGGCGGCGGCAAGATCGTCAACATCGGCTCCGGCTGGGCTCTCAAGGGCGGGGATCACGCCGTCTCCTACTGCGCCGCGAAGGGCGGCGTATGGAACATGACGCGCGCGATGGCCATCGACCACGGCCCCGACAATATAAATATAAACTGCGTCTGCCCCGGCGACATCGACACGCCGATGCTCAAGAGCGAGTGCGAGCAGCTTGGCGGCGTATATGACGAGAAATACAAGGAAGAATGCGCGCAGCGCCCGATGGCCCGCCTCGGCGAACCGAAGGATGTCGCGATGTGCGTCTTTTTCCTCTGCAGCGACATGGCCCCGTGGGTGACAGGCTCTTCGCTTGTCGTAGACGGCGGCGGAATAGCATAGGAGGAGAAATCAGATGTCAAAGAAGATGTATCCCTATATCCCCAACTCTGAGGCGGCCGTACAGGCCGAGATGCTCAAGTTCATCGGAGTCAATTCGGTTGAGGAGCTGATTGCCGACATTCCCGAAGATATGCGTATGAAGCAGGCGATGAAGCTGCCCGAGCCCATCTACGACGAGGCCGGGCTTTTCCGTCACGTCAGCACGATGCTTGGTAAAAATAAAACCGCGCAGGAGCTGGTTTGCTTCCTCGGCGCGGGCTGCTACAACCGTTACGTACCGGCGGTAGTAGACGAGGTCATCAACCGCTCCGAGTTCCTCACCGCCTACGCCGGCGAGCCTTACGAAGATCACGGCCGTTTCCACGCGATGTTTGAATACCAGTCGATGATGGCCGAACTGCTCGACATGGACGTCTGCAACGTGCCGAACTACGACGGAAGCCAGGCCGTAGGCACGGCGCTCCGCATGGCGACGCGCATCGTGCGCCGCAAAGAGGTGCTCATCCCCCGCAACATCAATCCCGACACGCTGAGGGCGGTGCAGACCTACCTCCAGCCCGACGTCAAGGTGACCTTTGTCGACTATGGTTCAAAGACGGGACGCATCTGCCTCGACAGCCTCAAAGAGAAGCTCACCGAAAACGTCGCCGCCGTACTTGTGATGAATCCCAACTTCTTCGGCGTCATCGAGGAGAAGGCCCAGGAGATAGCCGATATGGCCCATGCCAAGGGCGCTCTGATGGTAGCCTACGTAGAGCCTTCTACGCTTGGCGTGCTTACGCCTCCCTCGCACTACGGCGCGGACATCGCCTGCGGGGATATCCAGGGACTTGGCCTCCATATGAACTATGGCGGCGGCGTGGCCGGTTTCATCGCTACCGCCGACGACCCGCGCTTCGTTGACGAATATCCCTCGCGCCTCTTCGGTATCGCGCCGACGAGCGAGAAAGAGTGGGGCTTCGGAGACGTTCTCTGGGAGCGTACCTCGTTCGCGAACCGTGACAGCGCCAAAGAGTTCGTAGGAACGCATTCAGCGCTCTGGGGCATCGCCGCGGGCGTATACCTCGCCGCGATGGGGCCGCAGGGCATGAAAGAGCTTGGCGAAGCCGTCGTACAGCGTCAGCTCTGCCTGAAGAAGGTGCTCTCCGGAGTGAAGGGACTCTCCTTCGACAGACTCTCAGGCACCCCCTTCCAGGAGGTCGTCGCCGACTTCTCCGCGAGCGGTAAAAAGGTCTCCGAGATCAACAAAAAGCTGCTTGAAAAGGGTATCCTCGGCGGCTACGACCTCGGCAGAAACTTCCCCGAACTTGAGGGCTGCATGCTTCTCGCGGTGACCGAGCAGACCTCGGCGGACGATATCAAAGCTCTTGCTTCGGCACTGAGCGAGATCCTGGCGTAAAGGAGGCCATTTCAATGAACAATCTGGAAAGACTAAAGAAATTTCATCAGGCTAAGTGGAATGAGCCGATAATCTATGAGATAAGCGAGCCCGGCGCGCGCGCCGTCCTCGTTCCCGGCCCCTGCTGCGACTGCGCGAGCACGGAAGAGGCTCTCGCCACCCTGCCCGCTGGCATGGTGCGCAAAGAGAAGGCCAATCTTCCCGAAATAGCTCAGCTCCAGCTTGTGCGCCACTACAACCACCTCTCGCAGGAGAACATCGGCGTCGACGGAAACATAGACATCGGTCAGGGAACCTGCACGATGAAGTACAGCCCGAAGATCAACGACCGCCTCGCGGGACTCCCCAAGGTTGCCAACATGCACCCGCTCCAGCCCGACGAGACCGCTCAGGGCATCCTTGAGCTATTCTACAAAACCGGCGAGCTCTTCAAAGAGATATCCGGACTCGACGCATTCTCCATGCAGCCCGGCGGCGGCTCGCACAGCGTTCTCGCCCTCGCTTCGATAGTCCGCGCCTACTGGCGCGACAAGGGCGAAGAGGAGAAGCGCGACGAGATAATCACGACCCTCTTCTCACATCCCGCCGACTGTGCCGTTCCGACGGCGAAGGGCTACAAAGTTACCATCATCCAGCCGGACGCGGAGGGCTATCCCGACATCGAGGCCTTTAAGGCGGCGATCTCCGACCGCACGGCGGCGATATTCTTTACAAACCCGGAAGATACGGGAATCTTCAACGTCCGTATCAAGGAATTTACACGCCTTGCCCATGAAAAGGGAATCCTCTGCTGCTACGACCAGGCGAACGCCAACGGTCTGCTGGGAATCACCCGCACCGCGGAGGCCAACTTTGATATGTCATTCTTCAACCTCCACAAGACCTTCGGCGCCCCGCACGGATGCGGCGGCCCCGCCACAGGACTTGTCGCGGCCAAGAAGGAGCTGCGTCCCTACATGCCCGTCCCCCTCGTCGAGTACGCGCCGGAGAAGGGTTACTACCTGGACTTCGACCTGCCGAAATCATGCGGCAAGATCAAGTCCTTCTGGGGAGTCGCGCCCGTCGTCGTCAAGGCCTACTCATGGATCATGTCGCTCGGCGCGGACGGCCTGCGCGAAGTTTCACGCGTCGCCATCCTCAACAACAACTACTGCATGAAGAAGATCCTCGCGATAAAGGGCGCCTCGATCGGCTTCCCGAACCATCCCTCGCGCATTGAGCAGGCCCGCTACAGCTGGCAGAAGATGAAAGAGGACACCGGCTTTGGCACCGCGGACGTGCAGCGCTGCATCGCGGACTTCGGCACCCACTACTGGTCGAGCCACGAACCCTTCGTCATCCCCGAGCCATTCACGATCGAGCCCAGCGAGTCATATTCCAAGTAGGACATCGACGATTACTGCGCGGTCCTCGCGGAGATATCGCGCATGTGCTACGAGGAGCCCGAGGCCGTCAAACACGCTCCCGTGAACAGTACGGTGCACCACATCGATCACGATTACTTCGACGATCCGGCTAAGTACGCGATCACCTGGCGCTCCTACAACAAGAAGTACAAAGGCTACTTCGAGCCTAAATAGAAGACCATGAAGATAGGCTTCCTCATTAACCCTGTAGCAGGAATGGGGGGCAAGGTGGCCCTCAAGGGAACCGACGGAGAGGAGACTCTCCGCCGGGCCCTTGAGCTCGGCGCCGTGCCGATGGCCGGCACGCGCGCCGCGGAGGCTGTAAAAGAGTTTGCCGAAAACGCGGGAGACTGCCGTTTTTACAGTCCGTCGGGCGGCATGGGAGCCGATCTGCTTAAATCCTACGGTTTGGAGACTGAACTGCTCTTTGACCCGTCAACACATACGACACCGGCCGACACGAAACGCGCAGCGGAGATGATGCTTGAGCGTGGTGTCGGCCTTGTCGTATTCGCGGGAGGAGACGGTACGGCGCGCGATATCTGCTCCGTCATCGGCGAGCGTCTCCCCGTCGTCGGCATCCCCGCGGGAGTCAAGATCCATTCCGGCGTCTACGCCAAGAGGCCGAAAGACGCGGGGCTGCTCATCAATAACTTCCTGCTCGGCAAAGTCAAGCGCTTCACGACGGCGGAGGTCGTCGACATCGACGAAGAGGCTTTCCGTGACAATGTCGTGCGCGCGCGCCTCTACGGCTACATGACGATCCCTGACGACCGCGAGTTCATGCAGGACCGCAAGTCCGGCGGCAGCGGCGGCTCGACCGAGGAAGCGGCTAATCTCGCCACCTTTATGGCCCTCTCCATGAAACCGGGCGTAATATACCTCATCGGCTCGGGCTCGACCACCAAACAGCTTACGGACCGTCTCGGCCTTGATGGTACCCTGCTCGGCGTGGACGCCGTCAAAGACGGAAAACTTATCGGCAAAGACCTCACCGAGGCGGGCATCAAAGAGATACTCTCCGGAGTCGAGAGGGATAAGAGAGTGCTCATAATCACGGTGATCGGCGGACAGGGGCACATATTCGGACGCGGCAACCAGCAGCTGAGCCCCGAGGTTATCCGTATGATACCGAAAGAAAACATAACGGTAATCGCGACGCCCGCGAAGATGGCGCAGCTCTTTGGCAAAAACCTGATCGCCGACACCGGCGACGGCGCGCTCGACCGGGAACTTTCGGGGTACATCCCCGTCGTCACCGGACACGCGCGGAAGATGATGGCCAAAGTCTCATAAAAATTTCAAGATATGGCAGGAGAGTGGAACCATGGCACGTTATGAAGAACTTGCGGGAAAAAGGATCCTGATAACGGGAGCGGCGAGCGGCATCGGGCTTGCCACCGCTCAGGTATTCGCGCGGCAGGGAGCCAGGGTGTTCGTCGTGGACTACAACCAGAAGGCGGCCGAACAGGTGATGGCGGAAAACCCGGACTTTGCCGGATATTACGTCGGCGACGTCAGCAAAGAAGAGGACGTGCAGAGCGCCTTCAAAAAAATGGACGAAACGCTCGGCGGCATAGACGTCCTCATCTCAAACGCCGGCATCAGCATCAGGGCCGACTTCGTGGACATCTCCTATGAGCAGTGGAAAAAGGTCATCGACATCAACCTCAACGGCATGTTCCTCTGCGCGCGCGAGGCGGCGCGGCGCATGACGGCCCAGAAGAGCGGCGTCATCCTCATGACCGCCTCTACGAACGGCACCGAAGGACACCGCTGGTATACGGACTACAACGCCTCAAAGGCCGGAGTGATCCTGCTGACAAAGAGCATGGCCCTCGAACTGGCCCCCGTCGTGCGCGTAAACTGCGTATGCCCGGGCTATGTCCTCACCCCCATGCAGAAGGCCGAATACACCGAAGAGATGCTCGCGAAGGTGAACGAAGGCATCCCGATGAAGCGCCACACCGAACCGGAAGAGATCGGCAAGCTCTACGCCTTCCTCGCCTCGGACGACGCGAAATATATAACCGGAGCCGACATCAGGATAGACGGCGGCGAAACGGCGGGGCTTTACTAACTGTTAAGTCTCGTGAGTTTTAGCATGATTTGAGTTTATTATGCTAAAACGCTGGCATCATGTAAGAAAGTTGTACAAAATAATTATTAAAAAGCCCGATAACTTGGAGTGACCGGATATTTTTTCCGCACAAAAAGGAGGTGTCATGCGGAAATAACCCGAAGCGTCCTGTAGATGAGAGAAAAAGTAGCGTATGCGGTTTCCCTGGGGGGCCGTATCTCGTATTCTCTCAGGTTCCGATCTCTGTCTGTAAAAGCAGACACCGTTTAAAAGGAGGCATTTATTGGTAATGAAAGCTTTGTTGAAACTTACGCCTATATGTGTTATAGCGGGTCTTATGCTCTCTGGGATGGACATCCTTCTTGCCGCGCCGCTCTCGTTTATGTACGCGGTCATTGTTGCGATGATCGTCGACCGTTACAAGTTCCAGGACTGCCTTGACGCGGCTCTCGAAAACCTGAAACACTTCCTGATCGTTTTCCTCATCCTCCAGGCCGCCTACGCCGTCGCCGAATGCTTTATGGCTACTGGCGTCGCCGCCTCCGTCATCAACATGTCGCTCGCCGCTGGGCTCAACGCGAAAGTTCTCGCCGTCGTCGCCCTGCTCGTCACCTCCGTCCTCTCGATAGCGACGGGGACTTCGTGGGGAACGTTCGCGGCCTGCGCTCCGATCTTCCTCTGGCTTAACCATATCGTCGGCGGCAACATCGCGCTTACCGTCGGCGCCATCGCCGGCGGCTCCTGCTTCGGCGACAACATCGGGCTTATCTCCGACACGACGATCGTCAGCTCCGGTATCCAGCAGGTCGAAATAATCAGGAGAGTCCGCCACCAGGGAGTCTGGTCGCTGCTCTGCCTCATCGCCTCGGCCGTAGTCTTCTACTTCATTGGCGTCAGCATGGGGCTGCCCAGCACGACCGGACAGGCCGCCGATGCCATTGCGCAGATACCGAAAGAGGTCTGGACGGCTCTGGCCGAGGAGCGTCCCTCGGCTGTCACGCTGCTTGAGCTCGTGAAACAGGGAGTCCCCGTCTACATGGTGATCCCGCTCATCATCGTTCTCGTCACCGCCGTCATGGGCTACAGCACGCTGATCTGCCTTGGCTCCGGCATTATCTCCTCCCTCGTATTCGGCCTCATGGCCGGTACGGTCACCAGCATCACGGCGTTCCTTGACCTCGTCTACACCGGCTTCTCAGACGCTGGCGGCTGGTCGATTGCGATGATGCTCTGGGTTGGAGCCTTCGGCGGCGTCATGCGGCTTATGAACGCCTTTGACCCCGTCGCCGCGCTGATTTCGCGCATGGTCCACAAAGTCCGCCACCTTATGTTCGCCAACGGCGTCCTCTGCCTGCTCGGCAACGCGGCGCTCTCCGATGAAATGGCGCAGATCGTCACCATTGGCCCGATCATCAAGAACATCACGGAAGAAAACGTTGTCGGTTCCAAAGAGGACATGTACACACTGGCCCTGAGAAACGCGACCCTCTCCGACGCGATGGGTGTTCTTGGCTCGCAGCTCGTCCCCTGGCACTGCTACATGGGATTCTTCCTTGGTATCAGCGCCTCTGTCTATCCTCTTGCCACAGCCCTCTCCGTGGGACAGATAATCACCCACAACTACATGGCCTGGATAGCCGTCGGCTCGATGCTCGTTCTCACCTTCACCGGCTGGGACCGCTTCATCCCGCTCTTCAAGCTCCCCGCGGAGCCGCAGGTCTACCTTAAGAGCGAAGCGGCGAAATACGAGAAATAACAATCCGGCGTCACAGCCGAAAGTCAAATAACGCGGTCAATCAATAGACGGCCTAAGGGGACTTCGCCGGTAAATACTCTGGTGGAGTTCTTTTTATATCAGCGCCGCCTGAAAATCCGCGTGAAGGTGAGGGAGGCGCTGGTGGTGGAATAATGGCAGAGGGATAACTGTGAGAAAAATAAAAAGGCTTCACAAATACCATAAACTGCGGTAGGATAATGCGCGAACCAACAAAAACCCCACAGTAAAAATACTTAATCAGGAGGCAGCAAAAGATGAAAAAACGTCATAATGGCCACAGACTAAACCGGAATACCCCCCCCCAGAACTAAAATCAAGTTTACGTTATCGATCATCCTCTCTCTTACTCCTTCTCTTACTGTCACTTATACTAGTATTGGGCGTGGCGCGGAAGGCCCCGGCGCTGACGAGCGCGGACGTCGTATATTACGGCAGCTATCCGCAGAGCGAAAGCTCAACTGACTTCAAAGTGGAGCCTATACTTTGGCGTGTGCTGGAAACGAGCGGCGACAGGGCGTTGCTGCTTTCGGAAAAGATACTTGACGCGATGTCATTCAACTCCAATTACAGCGAGACAGATCCCTACTATTCGTGGTGGAGCGAATCGCCGGTACGCAAATTTCTCAACGGAGCGGAATATGCCGAGTCAGTCTCCGCGGACGTGACCAATATAACGGTGAAGAATCCGAAGAGCTACGCTTTTTATGAGAGGGCCTTCTCTGTGGGCGAAGGAAGAGGGATAACAAAAGAGAAAGTGGATAACAGCGTGATATTTAGTTACCGCACCAATTTTGCGGCGGGGCCGAAGACGGATGACAAAATATTTCTACTCTCTTATGCCGATGCTGACGACTCTAATGACGCACGGGCGCTGGGGAAAAAATATGGTTTTGTCGACAACGATTCACGTAAAGCGGAGGTGACCTCCTACGGTGCTGCGCAGGGTACCTTCAATAATGTAGAAGACAACAAGAAATATGGTTATTGGTGGCTTCGTTCTCCTGGCTACAGCATACAAGGGGCTTCCTACATTCATTTCGCCGGTTACCTCATCCATGACAACGTCTACGACGGGGCAGTTGGCCTTCGTCCGGCTTTTCGTCTGAACCTTGAATCTCTGTTCTTTACATCTCCCGCCGCGGGCGGAAAACAAGATAGCCTGACCGCATCGCTCTATAAGCAGAGCTACGCCTCTGACGATAAGGGAAGAGAGGAGCACAAGCTGACACTCGCCACAAACACCTACAAACTCACGTCTGCAAACGTGACTTCGGGTGAAATCAAAGAGGGGCAAGACGTCAGCATAACTCTTATGTATGAGGGCGCCTCCACCGGCGTGGGCTACCACCTCGCCGCCGCCGTCACGAGGAGCGGCGACAGGGCCCTATACTACGGGCAGATAAAGAGCCTCGAGGCCGCCGCCGACAAAAGCGGAACCATCACCTTTGTCATCCCCGAATACCACGACGGCGAAGAGGTCTACATTTTCGTCGAGGGCCGTA
>NZ_JAJBUX010000117.1 GCF_020860125.1 Cloacibacillus sp.
GGCGAAAGTAAATGTGATATGCCGCTGTGAAGAGATAGAGATCGACGAGATCCGCGAGTGGATTGCGCGCGGTTACGACACCTTTGACGAGCTTAAGAGAGAGCTCCGCGTCGGCATGGGACCATGCCAGGGACGCGGATGCCGCGACATCATCCTGCGCGAGATCTCGAAAGCCACCGGCAAACCCGTATCGGAGATCGCCCCAGGAACGATGAGACCCCCCGTAAAGCCGATAAAGCTCAGCCTCCTTGCTGAGGACTGCGAATAGGAGGTGCAGAAGATGGATTTCCCGAAAACAGCTGATGTCGTCATCATCGGCGGCGGCGTCGTAGGAACCGCCACCGCGTATTACCTTGCAAAATCAGGAAGAAAGAATGTCGTTCTGCTCGAAAAGAATACCGTCTGCTCCGGCTCCACGGGCCGCTGCGGCGCCGGTATCCGCGCGCAGTGGGGCCTTGAGCTCAACTGCCGCATGGCTCTCGCCTGCCTCGACACCTTCGAGCAGCTCGACGAAGAACTCGGACTGCCCACCGGCCTCAATCAGGGCGGATACCTGCTCGTCGCCTACAAAGAGAAGGAATGGGAGCAGTTCAAGAAAAACGTCGAGCTCCAGCACTCCCTCGGCATCATGACCGAGGCCTTCACGGACGTCAAACGCGCGCAGGAGATCTGCCCCGGCGTAGCGGTCGACGACGCGCTGGGCTTCACCTACTACAGCAGGGACGGCCACGCCGACCCCTTCCTTACGACCTTCGCCTTCCAGGAGGCGGCAAAACGCCACGAAGCGAAGTTCTGCAAATTCACCGAAGTGACCGGCCTCAAAACCGAGGGCGGCAAGATCAAGGCCGTTGAGACCAACCACGGCACCATTGAGTGCGGCAGCGTCATCAACTGCGCCGGCGCCTGGGCGCAGGATATCGCGGCAATGGCCGGCATCAAGCTCCCGAACTGGGCCGAGCGCCACGAGATCCTCATCACGGAACCGGTGGACCCGGGCGTATGCCCGCCGATGCTCATGAGCTTCAGCGGAAACTACTACATCCAGCAGCGTCCCCACGGCTCGATCATCGCCGGTGAGAGCCCCGCGCACGAACCGCTTCTCGGATACACCTCAACGGTACATTCGGTGGCAAGCATCGCGCGCACCATCATCAAGCTGCTGCCGCGGGCGAAGAACATCCGCGTCGTGCGCCAGTGGGCCGGCTACTACGACATGACCCCGGACGCCGCCTCGATACTCGGCGAGACCGACGTGAAGAACTTCTGGCACGCGACGGGCTTCTCCGGCCACGGATTCATGCTCGGACCGGTCGCGGGACAGGTCATGACGGCGCTCCTCAACGGAGACAAGCCGCCTATCGACCCCACGATCATGGACTACAGAAGATTTGAGCGCGGCGAAAAGATCGTTGAGCCGAACGTCGTTTAACATCTCTGTCTCTCATTTCCCCTATATGAAAACGGCCGCCCCCTGCGGCCGTTTTTTTGTTATAAACTACTAAGCGGCCTTAGGTATTTTTATAATATATTTCTCCGCCGTCTGATTTATATTACCGTAAGTAAAGATACAAAGGAGAAATGCTGTAATGTGGTACGTCAACATGGTGCTCTGGCTCGGAACGATATTCGGTTTTTTCAGCTGGGCGCTCTTCCGAATATATAAGGCGGAAAAACTTAAAAAGGTGGAAAAAACGGAGCGTACAGCGGCAAGGCCGGCAGGGCACAGATAGCCGGCGGCCCCGCAAAACGCGGCGCGGCCCCTCTTAGCGGGGAGCCGCGCCCATCGTATATTTACCTTTAGCCGCCGCGAGTCCTATATCCCGCGCTCGATCGTATCCTCGCGGCTGACGCCGACGCCGATGAGGAGGATCGGGGTCTTTACGCGCTCCTCGATGAAGCGCACATAGTCCCGCGCCTCCTTGGGCAGCTCCTCGAAGCGGCGGCAGCGTGAAATATCGCTCTTCCAGCCGGGCAGCGTCTCATAGACCGGCTTCGCCTTCGCGAGCTCGGCGCAGCTGCTCGGGAAGTGTCCGCGTATCTTTCCGTCTATCTCGTAGGCGGTGCAGATCTTTATCTCGTCAAAGCCGTCGAGGACGTCGAGCTTCGTGAGGGCGATGCCGTCCAGGCCGTTCACCTTCACCGCGTAATCCACGGCCACGAGGTCGCACCAGCCGCAGCGGCGCGGGCGGCCCGTCGTAGCGCCGAACTCGCCGCCCTTTGAGCGCAGCAGTTCGCCGGTCGCTCCGAGCTCCTCCGTCGGGAAGGGGCCCTCTCCGACGCGGGTGCAGTAGGCCTTGGTGACGCCGATCACGCGGTCGATGCGCGAGGGGCCGATGCCCGCGCCCATGCAGGCGCCGCCGGCGCAGGGGCTCGAGCTGGTGACGAAGGGATATGTCCCGTAGTCGACATCAAGCAGCGTCGCCTGCGCGCCCTCAAAGAGAATATTCTCTCCCGCGCATGCGGCCCTGTCTATCTCAAGGAACGATTCTCCCAGCATCGGCGCGAGACGCTCGCCCCACTTGAGGGCCTTCGCGTACATCTCCGCAAAGTCGAGAGGCTCGGCGCCGTATATCTTCGTGAGAATGTCGTTCTTTATTTTGAGCGTGCGTGACAGCTTGTCGCGCAGGATATCGGGGTTGACCAGGTCCTCGGCGCGGATGCCGATGCGTTCATACTTATCCGCGTAGCAGGGGCCGATGCCGCGTCCGGTGGTGCCGATCTTGGTCCCCTCGCAGCGCTCCCCCTCGGCGAGCCTGTCAATGAGCTTGTGGTAGGGCATGACGATGTGCGTGCCGTGGCTCACGACGAGACGCGCCAGCCTCTTGCCGCGCGCCGCGAGGCCGTCAAGCTCCTCAAAGAGCGTCTCGGGGTCCATCACGACGCCGTTTCCTATCACACAGGTCTTACCGGGATAGAGTATGCCGGAGGGCAGAAGGTGGAATACATACTTCTCATTGTCGACGACGACGGTGTGACCCGCGTTCGCGCCGCCCTGATAGCGGACGATGACCCCCGCCTGCGCGGCGAGCACGTCGACCACGCGGCCCTTGCCCTCGTCTCCCCACTGTACTCCCAGAACAATATCTGTGCGACCTTTCATTGAAAACACCTCTTTAACAGATTGCCAATAGTTTTACTTCTTAACATTCTTTTCAAAAACCTCGTTATTGTATCCTCTGATGTTGAGATTATCAAGAGGTTTTATCGGAAATTTTGCGTACTTTCAGAAGTATCTTCGCGCGCCGCGTCATCTTCTTTATCGAAGCCTCACGCGACATCGCCTCCTCCTTCGTCTCAAAGCTCTCATAATAAAAGAGCTCGACGGGCAGGCGCGGGCGCGTGTACTTCGCCCCCTTCCCCGCGTTGTGGGCCTTCAGCCGCCTCTCCAGGTCGTTAGTCCAGCCGGTATAGAGGGTGCCGTCGGCGCAGCGCAGTATATAGGTATAGGCGCTCATATTGAAAAGGTGCCGGGGGCGTCTCTCTCG
The DNA here is from genome assembly GCF_020860125.1 of Cloacibacillus sp. Taxonomy (NCBI): domain Bacteria; kingdom Thermotogati; phylum Synergistota; class Synergistia; order Synergistales; family Synergistaceae; genus Cloacibacillus; species Cloacibacillus sp. The sequence goes on from NZ_JAJBUX010000117.1 coordinate 3,486, forward strand.
AACCGGTGATGGCCGGGCCCGTCATGGAAGAGGTAGTAGAAGAAATCCCAGAGCCCCTCTTCGTCAAACTCATAAAAGAAATCGCAGCAGCCGGAGAGCAGCCAGTAGGACAGGCCGGTGAAGGCGGAGAAATGCGCCGCGAACTCCGCGCCGCTTCCCGCGGAGAGATAATCCCGCGCCTGCTCAAGCAGCGGAACGCCGCTCTCGCCGAAGATGGCCCCCCCGACAAAGGGAACGCCGACGAACAGCACGGCGGTGAGAACCATAAGGATCACAACTTTTTTATCTATCATCATTATCGCCCCACAAAAAGAAGAACAGGCGGAAGAGCTCCGCCTGTCTTCTGGTTCTTTCGTTTATTTACTCGACGGTGACGCTCTTTGCGAGGTTTCGCGGCATATCGATGTCACAGCCGCGCTGCCGCGCGATATAGTAGGCGAAGAGCTGGAGCGGGATGATCGCGATGAAGGGGAAGAGCTCCGGCTCCGTCTCGGGCGTAAAGATGACGTGCTTCGTATAGTGCCCGATCTCCCCGTCGCCTTCGGTGGCGATCGCGATGATCGGAGACTTGCGCGCCATCGATTCCTCAATGTTGGAGATGGTCTTCTCCCAGAGGGCGTTCTTCGGGACAAGGGCAACCACCGGCAGCTCCTTGTCCAGCAGCGCGATCGGCCCGTGCTTCATCTCGCCCGCGGGATAGGCCTCCGCGTGGAGATAGGATATCTCCTTCAGCTTCAGCGCACCCTCAAGCGCAGGCGGATAGGCGAGGCCGCGTCCGATGAAGAAGAAGCCGCGCGCGTCCGCGAAATCGCGGGCCAGCGCCTCGATCTCCTTCTCCTTGGAAAGCATCGTCGCAAGCTTGCCGGGAATATCCATCAGCGCCGCGGTGAGCCGTCTCTCCGTATCGGGCTTCAGATCGCCGCGCAGCTTCGCGAGATAGAGGCCGAGCAGCGTCAGTACCGTCATCTGCGCGGTGAAGGTCTTCGTCGCCGCGACGCCGATCTCCGGGCCGGCGGGGGTGATCAGCGCCTCTCCCACCTCGCGGTGGATCGTCGAGCCGCGTACATTCGTGATCACCAGACACTTCGCGCCGTGCTCCTTCGCGAGACGCGCCGCGTGCAGCGTGTCCGCCGTCTCTCCCGACTGAGAGACGAACACCGCCAGCGTCTCCTCGTCGATCGGGATATTCCGGTACCTGTACTCCGAGGCCACCTCGGTGCGTATCTCAAAATTGCCGAGCGTCTCCATAATATGCGCCGCGACGACCGTCGCGTAATGTGAGGTGCCGCAGGCGACAAAGTGGATCTTCCGCCACTTCGTCGCGTCCTCCTTCGTCCAGCCAAGCTCCTTGCTGAGATCGACGCTCTCGCCCGCTACGCGCCCCAGCAGCGTATGCGCCACAACCTCGGGCTGCTCGTGGATCTCCTTGAGCATGAAGTGCGGGTAAGCGCCGCGGTTCGTCATCGCCGCGTCCCAATCGAGGTGCATCGACTCCTTCGGATGTTCCGCGCCGTTGAAGTCAAAGAACTTGCAGCCCTCTTTCGTTATCTGCGCCATCTCATCGTCGTCCATAAACCAGACGTCGCGCGTATATTCCAGCAGCGCCGTAGGGTCGGAGGCGCAGAAGCCCTCGTTCTCCGCGTGGCCCACGACCAGCGGCGAGCCCTTGCGGGCCACCCATATCTCGTTCGGCTTGTCATAGAACATGATGACGAGCGCGAAGGCGCCGCGGATGCGCTTCGTCAGCTTTACGATCGCCGCCTTCGGGTCCCCGGCGTAGACATAGCCGAGGTACTGCACGGCGGATTCCGTATCCGTCTCCGTGTGGAACTTTATCCCGTGCGCCTCAAGGTCGGCGCGTATCTCGCGCGCGTTTTCGATGATGCCGTTATGCACCAGCACCACGCGGTTATCGCTTGAGACATGGGGATGGGCGTTGTTCTCCGTCACGCCGCCGTGGGTCGCCCAGCGGGTGTGGCCGATGCCGAAATCGCCCGTGAAATGTTCCTTCGCGACCCTCTCCGCAAGCGCGGAGACCCTGCCGATCGTGCGGAGCTCCGATATTTTATTATCTTTGATAACGGCTATGCCTGCCGAATCATAGCCGCGGTATTCATGCTTCGCGAGACCCTCGAGTATTACCTTCGTCGTATCCCTGTCTCCGATATAGCCCATGATTCCGCACATTTATCCATCATCCTTTCGCCAACTGCTAAGCACTATCTATTTTACAATATTTTCACAGTAAATATTGAAATAATGGCGGATAAAAATAAAATATAACCCCGCTGATCCCGCGCCCTATCCTTACATAACCCGCGCCGAAATATTTTTGCATGAAATAATTTGCACTTTCAGTATTATTACTGTATGATGAAATT
>NZ_JAJBUX010000118.1:0-61241 GCF_020860125.1 Cloacibacillus sp.
CTATATATATAATTAAACTCTGCAAATGAGGCTAATTCTTTATTATTTTCTCCGTATTTTTCAAGAAAAAATAAATTATAGATAATTTAATTGACACGAAGAAACACAATGATATAATGAAGTCTAGGTTTTTATTAAATGTAGGATAATCCTATAGATACTACGGCTGGTTAAAAAAGCAGGGAGGTAATCTTAATGCCATGTAAATTGATCAATGCGGAGATCGTTGAGAATCTACTGACGATGAAGGACGCGGTAACCGCCTGTGAAGAGGCGTTTCGCGACTGGGGCAACGGCGAGGTCGTCTGTCCGACGAAAATCACTCTCGAACTTGGCGAGGACGCGGAGTGGCCGCCCTATAAGAACGGCCTGAACGCGATGCCGGCGTATATCCACAGCAAAAAGAGCGCGGGCATCAAGTGCGTCGGCGGTTCGCTGAACAACCCGCAGTGGGGGCTGCCCTATATCATTGCGCTGATTTTGCTCTTCGACCCCGCCACGGGAATATTCCGCTGCGTGATGGACGGCGCTCAGATAACGAATTACAGGACCGGGGCTCAGGCCGCCGTCGCCGCGAAGTATATCGAGGACAAGAAAAAGATAAAATTCGGCCTTTTCGGCGCCGGTGTGCAGGGCCGTACCCAGCTGATGGCCTTCAACGAGGTTTTTGAGATAGAGGAGGTCCACCTCTACGATATAAATCCCCAGGCGGCGAAAGCCTTTGTCGAGGAGATGTCGAGGGTGGTCGACACGAAATTTATCATAAAAGAAGATCCCAAAGATGTCATGGAGGTCACGGATATTGTCGTTTCCGTGACGCATGGCAAAAATAAGTTTATCAAGAACGAATGGTTCAAAAAGGGACAAATCATCTTCCCGATGGGTTCATTCACCGAATGCGAGGACGAACTTCTTCTGGGAGCCGACCATGTGATCGTGGACTCCGTCGGCCAGACGATGCACAGAGGGGCGCTGAAGAGCGTCGTGGACGAGGGGAGATTCAAGGAAGATAATATCAGCGCCACCATCAGTGAGCTGGTATGCGGTAAAAAGGAATACCGTATCTCACCGGATGAAAAGATAGTCTGCATCCCGATCGGGACCGGCGCGATGGATATCGCTGTCGCCACGATGATCTATGAGAAGGTAAAGGAACAAAACCTTGGCGAGTCCTTCGTCTTTAATAACGCGGTAGAAAATTAGTCATAAAATCACTTGAATCGCTGAAATGTAATGTGAAAATGGAGGGATGAAGATGTTTAAGTATCTGAAAGTTGGTCTCGCGGCGACGGCGGCGCTTTTATTGGGCGGCGCGGCCTGCGCCGCTCCGGCGTTCCATGTCGGGATCGTCACCGGTACCCTTTCCCAAAGCGAGGATGAAATACGCGGCGCCGAGTACTGCCTGAAAAAATATGGCGACGTATCCAACGGCGGTATGATCCGGCATGTAACCTATCCTGATAATTTTATGTCGGAGATGGAGACGACGATATCCCAGATAGCGGGGCTGGCCGACGATCCGCTGCTGAAGGTCATCGTCATCAACCAGGGTATCCCCGGCACTACGGAGGGTATCCGGCGGGTGAAGCAGAAGCGCCCCGATATAATCTGTCTTGTCGGCGAGGCCCACGAGGACCCGAACGTGATAACTTCGGCGGCGGATATGGCGACGACGATAGACTTCATCGATAAGGGTTATCTTCTCGCCTACACGGCGAAGCAGATGGGCGCGAACACCTTCGTGCATATTTCGTTCCCGAGGCATATGAGTTATGAGAGCATCGCGCGCCGGGTCGCCATAATCAAGGCCGCCTGCCAGGACCTGGGGTTAAAGTTCTCCTACGAGACCGCGCCGGACCCGACGAGCGATGTCGGCGTGGTGGGCGCGCAGCAGTTCATGATCGAGAAGGTGCCGGCGTGGATAAAGAAGTACGGAGAGAAGACGGTATTCTTTACGACGAACTATTCTCTCCATGAGCCGCTGCTGAGGCAGCTCGCACGGTACGGCGGCATGTATATCGAGGCGGACAGCCCGTCGCCGCTGGTCGGTTATCCGGCGGCCTTCAGCATCGACCTATCAAAGGAGACGGGGAACTGGCCCGCGATCCTGAAGAAGGTGGAGGATGCGGTGATCAAGGCCGGTGGAAGCGGCAGAATGGGCACCTGGGCCTATTCCTACGGTTACGCGAATACGCTGGCGCTGGTAGACTTCGGCATAAACGTCGTCGAGAAGAAGATGAAGCTGTCAAGCAAGAAGGATTTCCTCACCTGCTTTGACCGCGCGACGCCGGGGTCAAAGTGGAACGGCAATTATTATACCGACCTGGGGACCGGTGTGACGAGCAAGAACCTGATGCTCATTTACCAGGATACCTATATCTTTGGCAAGGGTTTCATGGGTGTGGCGGATATAAAGGTGCCGGAAAAATATCGTAAAATAAAGTAAATCTTTGTGCCGGACGGAGCCGTTGAGGGATGGAGAGGCGGCTCCGTTTTATTTTTTAACGAGGGAGTGACAGCGATGGCGGTTTTTGAAAAGATGGAACAGCTGGTCCCGCTGCTGAAAGAGGCGGGCTATGAGGCGGTCTTTATCGCGCCGTCTCCCGATCTTGAATATATATGCGGCTTGGACTGCCTTCCGGACGAGCGCTTCAAAGGGCTGCTGGTGACGGACAAGGGCCGCTTTTTCTTTATGACGCCGAAGCTCTACCTGGAAGAGATGTGCGGCATCGCCGGCGATCCCTCTCTCTGCGAGGTGTGGGAAGACCACGAGGGCTTTGTCGGAGCCTTTATCAACGGCTGTAGAAAGGTCGGCCTGGAATCGGGAAAGATCGCCTTCAACGACGCCGTGAGGGCGGTGGACATGCTCAAAATATCCGCCGCGATGGACGGGATCGTCTGCTGTGACGGGGAAGAACTTATTAGCCCGCTGCGCAGCGTCAAAACGGAGGAAGAGATATCCCTTATGGGAAAGGCGGCCAAGGTCGCGGACGACACCCTGGCGGAGGTCGTGAAATACATACGTCCGGGAGTGACGGAACGCTGGATCGAGGGAAAACTTACCGAAATACATAACGACCTGGGAAAGGGCGTATGCCGGCATATCAGCCACATCGTGGCCTCCGGCCCCAACGCGGCGCTGCCGCACTATAACGGCGGCGAACGGGTGATAGGTGAGAGGGACGTCGTGCTCATCGATTTTGCCGGCAGATATGGCAGCTATTTTTCGGATATGACGAGGACCTTCTTTGTCGGCGAACCGTCGGAAGAGGAAAAAAAGATTTATGGGATAGTCCTTGAGGCGCAGACGGCCGGAGAAAAGGCCGTACATGCCGGAGTCAGCGCCGGAGAGGTGGACCGTGTCGTGCGTAAAATAATCGAAGAGGCAGGTTACGGCGATTATTTTCCCTACCGGGTCGGCCACGGCGTAGGGATATCGGTCCATGAGACGCCGTTCATCAAAGCGTTTAATAAACATATCCTCCGTCCCGGCAATGTCTTCAGCATAGAGCCGGGGATATACCTGCCGGGGAAGTTCGGCGTCAGAATAGAAAACCTGGTCGCGGTGGGATACGACGGCACCGCCGTCGTGCTGAACAAGCTGCCCAAATCGATGCTCGTCCTTTCTTAGACCGGAGGCGCGGAGCATGAATGATCATGATGTGACGGCGGTATACAGATATATAGACGAGAATATGGAGCTTTATCTCGGCTGGCTCATGGAGGCGGTGCGCCAGCCGAGCGTCTCTATGTACAACGCCGGCATGGGCGAGATGGCCTCCCTCTGCGCCCGTTTTCTTGAATACAAGCTTGGACTGAAGGCCGAGATGATAGAGACCGGTGGCTCGCCGTACATATATGCCCACCTTGACGAGGGGGCGAAGGATACGCTGGCCTTTTATAACCACTATGACGTCATGCCGGCCGAGCCGCTGGAGGAATGGAAGTCATCCCCCTTCGAACCCGTCGTCCGTGACGGCAGGCTGTGGGGGCGGGGCGTGGCAGACAACAAAGGCAGCATGTTTTCCCGTATCTGCGCGGTGCACGCCTGTAAACAGGTGTACGGCAAACTTCCCGTGAACCTGAAATTTTTCTACGACGGCGAGGAGGAGATCGGAAGCCCTCATCTTGACGATTTTGTGCGCGCCAACGGCGGACTGCTGAAGTGCGACGGATTCTTTTGGGAGGGCGGCAGCCGCGATCTCGAACGGGGGCGTCCTCATATCACCCTCGGAGTAAAGGGCATCTGCAAGATAGAGCTATCATGCCGGACCGCCGGCAGAGATTTACATTCGGCGAACGCGGCTATCGTCGCCAACCCCTTTTGGCGTCTCGTGTGGGCGCTCGCCTCGATGAAAAACGAAAAAGAGGAGATCCTCATCGACGGATATACCGACGATATCATCCCGCTTTCAGATAAAGAGCGGAAGATAATCCACGATATGAGCTTCGACGAGCAGGCCTCGCTCAAATCATACGGCATCGGTTCATTTTTGAACGGCGAGAGGGGAAATTCCCTGAAAGAACGGCTGGTCAACTCGCCGACGATCAACATAAACGGTTTCAGAGGCCCGTCGAACGACGCGGATACGAAGACGGTGCTGCCGGGGGCGGCCTCCGCCTTTCTCGACCTTCGGCTGGCGGCGGGGCAAACCCCGGAAAGGACCCTGAAAAAGATCCGGGAGCACCTTGACGCGAAGGGGTTCAAAGATATAGAGATAAAATTAAAATCCTCATACGAGCCATTCCGCACCAGCTGCGAATCCACACTCATGAGAGCCGCGGCCGCATCCGCAAGGGAGATATACGGAATGGAGCCCAACATCGTCCTCAACGACTGGGGCAGCAGCGGCGTCTGTTCCGTATGCGGCAGGCTGGATATCCCCTGCATAATGATAGGCGTCATGAACGAGGACAGCAGAGAGCACGCTCCCAATGAGAATATCTATTTAGAGGATTATAACTGCGCGATGAAGATGATCGCCTCGATTATAACCAAGCTGCCAAGTATGTAAAAACGATTATCAAGCCGCCGCCCAGGCGGCGCATATCCGCCATAGCTGTACCGAGGCACACAAAAGAGAAGGAGCCTTAGGGTTTCTTCTCTCCTTTTCTATGGCCGCGTAATTTCCCTACGTAATGGCGGCAATAATAACTGTAAAATTTACGTTTATCTTATGAACTTACATATAGTAAATTTATAGATAATTGAGAGAGTATGGCTCGGAAAGCTGGCGGCGTGACTCCGGAATATTGGCGGACGGCAGCCGGAGGCGAATACGCCGTGGCCGCTGCACAATCCCCAACGAAGTTGGTGTGCTGCGCAGGTGCTTTGCCTGTGCGAAGAAATATGCCGTTGCACCCTTAATTGTGCGGGCGCACCGGCAGCGGGTAGCTTCGTGTCTGCCGGGCTTGCTTTGCGATTACAGCTGCCATTTACAGGAAAGGATGATGACTGACCAAATGAACAAAAAGATAAGGATACTGGCCCCGCTTCTCTGTGCGGCGATACTTGCGGCGCTCCCCGCCTTCGCGGCCGTCGCGCCGCTCAATCCGGCCTTCACCGAATATGTCGTGAAGCATGACGGCGGCGCGAAGAACGTGGGCGCCGTGAAAAAGAATATAAGTGGAGCGACGCGCGCGTCGGACTTTGGCTATGCGCCCTCGCCGCTTAACTGGTCGCATCTCCGCGGCGTCGTATACCCTGTCGGCGCCCCGCGCGGCGGCTCGGCAGCCCGTGCCGCGCGCGCCGCGGACCAGCTGCCCGCGACATACGACCTCCGCCCCTCGATGCCCGCCGTAAGAAATCAGGATCCCTTCGGCAACTGCTGGACATACAGCGCGATGGCGGCGACGGAGTCCAATTTGATCAAACAGGGGCTTGCCTCCTCCTCTGACATCGCGCTCTCGGTCTGGTATATTACCTACTACGCCTACAACTCCGGCAGCGGCTTCGTTCCCTTCACAAATGCCAGCGGACAGCCCTACTACAACGCCGGCGGCGACGACTGGCGCGCGGTGGCGCTGCTGGGACGCGGCACCGGCTCGCTTTACGCCGCCGAGGCCCCCGCGCCGCTCACGGTGGGCGCGGTATACGCGCCGGCGGCAGCTCCGCGGCGTTACAAGCTCAATAACGCCTTCTACCTCGGCAGCGACGAAGTCCGTGAGGTGCCGCTCTCGGAGGGGCGGCGCGATATGATAAAGGGCGCGGTGATGGAATACGGAGCCGCCTCCGTCGGCATATATCAGTTCAGAGACAACGACGAATCACAGCAGATCATCTCCAAAGACGTCTTTTCCGATGAAGATTTATCTTATTACACCGGCTTACAATATGGCGATAATGATATCGACGGCTCCGCAGTAAACTTTGTCACCAATCATGCGGTGACGATCGTCGGCTGGGACGATAACTACTCGAAGGAAAACTTCGCGGCGGGTAATCAGCCGCAGGAGGACGGCGCCTGGATAATCCGCAACAGCTGGGGCGCCGACTGGGGAGGAGACGGAGGCTATTTCTACGTCTCCTACGAAGAGGGAACTCTCTGCGACGGCGTCATATACGACACCTCCGCCGCGCGCTCCGGCGAGCGCGTCTATCAGTATGACCCGCTGGGCCCCATAACGTGGTACAGCTTCTATAAAGCTGGTTCTACGGAGCCGGTCCAGTATTTTGCGAACCTCTTCACGGCGGCGGCCGACGACCGGATATCCTCCGTTGCCTTCTACGTTCCCGAACCGGGTAACGGTTACGAAATAAAGATCTATCAGAACTGCGGCGCCAACTCGCCCGTCAGCGGCAGCCTTGCCTCAACGGTCTCCGCCGACGGCCTGCTGCCGGGGTATAACACCGTGGCGCTGAAAACGCCTGTCGACGTCGCAAACGGGACGAGGTTTTCCGTCGTCGTAAAGGCGACGACAAAAGATGGCGGTTATCCATACCCCGTTCCCGTCGAATACCGGCTGGAGGATTACTCCGAAGAGGCTTCGGCGAACCCCGGCGAGGGCTGGGTCTCGGGTGACGGCGTGAATTTTCAGGATATCATTGACGCGGGCGGAGTCGGAACCGCCAGCATCTGCCTCAAAGCCTTCGGCGAACGGCAGCATAATCCCACCGATACGGCATTGGAGCCCTCCGGCCCGGTGACCGTCGAGGCTCCCGAGGGAGTTATGGCTGCCGCGGAGGAGGTCTCCGCCGAGGATAACACGAAGGTTCAGCAGACGGTGATCGCGGAGCTGAAAGATGAGAGCGTCGAGGGTATCGCCGCGGACAAAAACGTCACGCTCAAGGGCGTCTTTGCGCTGACTGTCAGCCACGGGAACACCGGCGGCGCGGCCTCGTTCACCGTGCCCTTCTCAACGCCGCTTAGCTTTGTGGGAGAACCCTATGTCATCATCCCGAAAAAAGACGGCTCCGGTTTCGTCGCCTTCCCCGCAAAATATTCGGCGGGGTCGCTCTCCTTCAGCGTCAGCGATCTCAACGAGTTCTTCTCCACGGCTGAAATAACGGTCGCCGACGTGCGGGAATCCGCCGCTCCAACGCCAGCGCCCTCGGGCGGCGGCAGCGGCGGAGGCTGCGCCGCCGGCCTTGGCGCCGCGGCGCTCGTACTGCTGATCCCGCTGGCGCTGGTCAGAAGAGGGCGTCGGAGCTGAGCGTTTTTGTCCGATAGATAGTACGAAAGGTAAGTAAAACAGAGGCGGAGCCTGCGCGTTAAATAGGCTTCCGCCTCTGTTTTTTATTTAACTGACCGCCGGTGGGAATATCCTTCGGCAGATATAAAAACATCCATACCATGACCTCTTTTTGTACCTCTAAAGAGGGATTTTTGCGACAAAAAGCAAATATTCCTCTTCAAATATGTATCTGTAGTATGCCGGCAAAATAAAATTTGGAAAAGTCACTTTTTTCAGACGGTTGTCCGTATATCAGGCAATTTATGAAATAATATTTATTATATATTTGCTTTTTTAATATAAGATACTATCATTCAGCGCTGAATAGATTATAAGGGGGAGTGATAGTTCTATGGAGCAATTTTTAGATTATATTGTCGGCATATTATGGGGACCGACTTTACTTATCGGTCTTTTAGGAACTGGAATTTATTTTAGTCTCATAACTAAATTCTGGCAGATACGCCATTTCTTTGATTCATTCCGCTTCTGTTTTTTACCCGGGAAAAGTGGCGAACTGCTGCCGGCCGATAAGACAAAGGTCACTCCATACCAGGCCGCCTGTGTCGCGATCGCCGGTAGTATCGGCTCCGGCAATATCGGCGGCGTGGCGAGCGCCATCGCGCTTGGCGGCCCGGGCGTCCTCTTCTGGATGTGGATGACGGCGCTTGTGGGCATGATGACGAAGATGGTGGAGGTCACGCTGGCCGTCTATTACAGAAAGCTGGACTCTGACGGCAGAAAGACCGGCGGCCCGCTCTTTTATATCGAAAGGGGACTGGGAAGTAAATTCAAGTTTTGGGGCATCTTTTCGCTTCTGTTTACCGTGGGGATATTCATGCAGCTTGTCCTCGCCCCCGAGGCCTATACGGTCGGCGAGTCTCTGCATGAGGTGACGGGGCTGAGGATCATCTATCTTTCGGCATTCTTCTGCCTGATGTGCGCGCTGGTAATATGGGGCGGCCTCCGCCGGGTCATCGGTTTCGCCTCGTTTATGATGCCGCTGATGTCCGTACTATATATCGTCTTCGGCGCTTACATCATTCTGATAAACATCACCCATATCCCCGCCGCGATTGCTCTGATAGTGAAGTCCGCCTTCACACCGATGGCAGCGGTGGGCGGTTTCGCGGGAGCCTCCTTTATGCTGATCGCCCGTACGGGCATTGCTCGTGGCCTCTTTAGCAATGAGGCTGGCTGGGGGACCAGCCCGATGGTGCACGCCACGGCGGATCAAAGGCATCCCATCGAACAGGGCATGTGGGGAGTCATGGAGGTTTTCATCGATACGATCGTCATCTGTACGATCACGGGCATGGTCATCGTCCTGACGGGCGAGTGGAACTCCGGCGTCTCGGGGTCGACGCTCACGATAAACGCCTTCTCGCATGGCCTGGGAAAGAGATTCACCGCCTATTTCATCGCGATATCGCTCTTCCTCTTTTCATGGACGACGGTCACGGGGTGGTATTCCTACTTCCACTCGATATTGGAATATGTCTTTAGAAACAGCACGCCGATGAGAAGGACCGCGCTGCGGATACTGAGGATCACAACGCCCTTCTTTGGCCTGCTGATGGCTTATATGATCGACGTGCTGAACACCAACGTATCCTACGCGTGGCTGATCGTCGACATCTCATCTTCGGTACCGACTTACGTGAACCTTGTAGTGCTGCTGCTGCTCTCAAAGACATTCGTGGCGATACTGAAAGACTATGAGGGACCGGGAAAGCTCTTTGGCCTGGACGAGTACTGCAAGGTCAAAGTCGATTAGTTATCAGATCTGACGGCAGGTTACAGAGGCGGTCAGTTCAATTCAATAAAAAGGAAAGATAATTATGAAAAAAGCATTGGTGTTAGGCTGCGGCCTGATTGGTAAGACGGTAGCGCTTGATCTGGCGGAGGATTTTTCCGTAACTGTAATGGATCCCTTTGAAAAGGCGCTGGCTACTCTGGCGGATAGGAACGATATCAAAAAGATTCAAAAACCGGCGGACGACGCGGCGGCTCTCGCCGAGGCGGCAAAAGATGCGGACATCGTCTGCGGGCTTCTGCCGAGCCACCTTGAAGGCGCATCTCAGAGGCAGATCCTCGAGATGGGGAAAAACTATGTCAGCCCAAGCGGATTCCTGCACAGCGAAGGGATGGACGAGCTTGCGAAAAAGAGCGGTTCGGTGGCGGTCTTTGATATGGGAATCGCCCCCGGAATGTCAAACTATCTTGTCGCCCGCGGCGGCGCGATGGTGGATGAACTTGACTTTGGCTGTATCTACGTGGGCGGCATCCCCGACAAGCTGGACCCGCCCTTCAATTACCGCACGGTCTTCTGCCTTGAGGATACGATGAATGAATATTGCGCGCCGGCGAAATATGTCAAGGATGGCAAGCTTACGGAGGCGCCGGCGCTCAGCGGCCTGGAAGAGATAGATTTCCCCGGAGTAGGCAGGCTTGAGGCCTTCTTCACCGACGGCCTCCGCTCCGCGGCGGTCAATGTGAAGGGCAAGTTTGTCGCGGAAAAGACGATGCGCTGGCCAGGTTATGTCGACACTATCAACATCATGAAGGCCGCCGGCTGTTTCAGCAGAGAACCTGTCGTCGTCGACGGCAAAGAGGTCATTCCCTTCAACGTTACCACGGAACTCTTCCGTCCGCTGTGGACGCTGAGGCCGGAGAAGGGGGACAGGGACCTCACCGTCATGCGTGTGGTGGCTCAGGGGCCGAAGGACGGCAAGTATGTGACAAATACCTGGGACATGGTAGATAAGTTCGACGAGAAGATGATGCTCCACTCGATGGCGCGCACCACGGGCTACGCCTGCTCGGTGACGGCGCGGGCGGTCGCGAACGGCATGATCACGGCTCCTGGCTTCCACGCTCCTGAGGCGCTGGCCGGGGACGACGCCTTCTACAATTACCTTATGCCCGCGCTTGCGAAATACGGCATCGTATTCAAGCACAGCCTTTTGGTAGAAGAGAGATAAGAATAAACTGCCCCCGGGCCGCCGGTCCGGGGGCCTCCAGCCGCCCTGCCGGATAATTAACGGCCGGGCGGCCGTATTGTCGGCGTCAATAATGTGGGGGGATGAAGATGGATATAAATACGATCGTTATGTCGCTGGTGGCGGTATTCATCTGCCTGGCCTGCGCGGATAAGATCGCCGGAGGCCGCTTCGGTCTGGGGGGACTGATCGACGAAGGCTTTTATACTCTGGGGCCGCTGGCGATGATAATGATCGGGATGATTATGATCTCTCCGGTGGTCGCCCGTATTTTGTGCCCTCTGGTATCGCCGGCCCTGCTGTCGATAGGCGCCGATCCTTCACTGTTTGTCGCCGCGATCCTGCCCAGCGACTCAGGCGGCGCCCCCCTCGCTTTGGATATCTGCCTTCTACGGGAGGCGGGGCTCTTCAACGGTCTCATCGTCGCGTCGATGATGGGGGCCTCGCTGGGGATAATCCCGCTCGTCCTCTCGGCGACCGACGGCGAAAGGCAAAAATATGTGATCTTGGGGCTGCTGATCGGTTTTATGTCTATTCCCCCGGCCGCCCTCATCTCAGGGCTGGCCGCCGGGCTGGACAAAGAGATGCTGCTGCATAATCTGCTGCCGGTTACGGCCCTCTCCGCGGTGATCGCCGCGGCGTTGGTATACGCGCAGTCATGCACGATCAAGGTTGTGATCTGCCTGGGGAGGGCGGTCTTATTCGTCGCCGTCTTAGGTTTCGCCGCCTCGACGGTGCGCGCGCTTACGGGGCTCGAGGTCATCGCTGGAATGGCTCCGATAGAGGACGCCTTTGTGATCCTGGGACAGATAGGGATAGTGCTGGCGGGAATATTTCCCCTGCTGCACCTGATTAAAAAAATTTTTCGCCGCCAGCTCGCGATGCTTTCGATAAAAATGCGGGTGGACGAACTTGCCATGATCGGCGTCGTTACGACGGTGGCCAACTTTTTCCCCGTCATCCCGATGCTGAATAAAATGACGAAAAGGGGCATCGTTGTCAACATGGCCTTTGCCGTGCCGGCCGCATATGCGATAGGCGACCATCTGGGGTTCACGGCGGGGTTTGAGCGTTCCTTTGTCTTCCCGCTGGTGGTCGGGAAATTATGCGGCGGTATGCTGGCAATAATCGCGGCTTCGCTCTACTGCAGGCATCTTGGACTGAAAGAGTGACAGCCCGCGTAATAATTTTCGAGTTAAGGAATATAAACAGAATAAAAAATTGATTAAGATGATAATTTTAAGTATATAATATTTAAAATATGCGTATCTTATGGATGTTATCAAACAGTGATTACCCAGTGAAGTTATCGCTGTTTTTTCTATTTGTCCTGTCTTATTGAGAATTTACGGGAAGCGAGGTACGCGGAAATCATACAGACTGGGAGTGATGAGATGATAAGAATGGTGAAGCCGGATTTGGATGAGATTGATTTCAGGATCGCCTATGAGCTGAAAAATGACTGTCGGATATCATATAAACAGTTGGGCAGTAAGATCTCGCTTTCTTCATCTTCCGTTTATGAGAGAACGAAAAAAATGGAGGAGAAGAACGTCATCCTGTCCTATAACGCGAAGGTCGACTGGGGCAAATTCGGATATTCGATCCATGCCTTCATCTTGTTAAAGGACGATAAGTTTATCGGAGATATGCCCTCCTTTCTGAAAAACAGGGACGAGGTCTTTAATCTCTATATGGTCTCCGGCGAGTATGATTATATGCTTGAGGTGCATATCGCCAATAAAGACGATCTGGGAAATTTTATTGATTATTTATACCGTAAGGTCGGCAGGACCTATACGCTGCTGATTCTGCGGGAGATCTGCGAGGTCCCCGAGTAGCTGTAGCGGCGGGAGGCCTGGTGAAATATTAACGGAGCCACGCCCGCGGAGATGAAAAATAACGGCGGGGCGGCGGGTATTTTTCACCGCCGCTCCGCCCTCTGTTTTTTCGCGGATCTAATCTAAAAGATGTGGTCGTAGACCTCCAGCTCCGGCAGGCGCTCTCCGCGTTCTTCCATCGAGGCGACGGCCATGCCGTGATCGGTGGTTATCCACAGATAGCGTTCGCCTGTCTTCGTGTCCAGGATCACATGGATCTCCTCGCAGTAGTTTTGCTGCGTGAAGACGGTCTCAAAGCGCTTTTTCTTTCTCTCCATACGTATCACCCGCCCTCCTGCCGCCGAGGGGTTTCATGCCCCAGAAAAGTAGATTCATCCCCGCCACCGCGGCGGCGCATATCAGCATGGACGCCCAGAATCCGATGTTTACGCCGAGCCATTCTGTTTTACCGAATAGGTCAAGCCAAATAGCGGTCCAGTTCATAGAATATTCCTCCTTTATCTACAGCAGTTCGCCGTAATGCCGCACGTAGGCCTTTTTGATGCTGGTCGCCAGCGCCATGTAGAGCAGTATGCAGGGGATCAGGTAGGCGAAGTACATCGCGGGGAGCGGCACAAATCCCAGCATCGCGCCGAATGGCGTAAAGGGAATAATTGTCAGCGCCACGATGCCCGTGAAGGTGATCAGCGTCACCGGAGCCGAAGCGTGGCTCTGTATGAAGGGCAGCTTAGGCGTGCGGATCATATGGATCACCAACGTCTGGCTCCACATGGATTCCACAAACCACCCCGCCTGGAAGAGCGTGATGTAGGCCGCCTGGATCCCGGCCAGCTCCGCGCCGGAAAAATGGGCGGGCAGGTCGTTGAAGAGGATGCCCTGCGAGACGAAGAGCGGGCAGAGTACGAAATACATGAACGCATAGGTCGTCCAGTCAAAGATCGAGCTGGTCGGCCCGAGCCAGAGCATGAAGCTGCCGACCGACGATGCGTCCCACTTCTTCGGAACGGCGAGGTACTCTTTGTCCACGTTGTCCCAGGGGATCGCCGTGCAGGAGAGGTCGTAGATCAGGTTCAGGAAGATCAGCTGCACGCTCATCATCGGCAGGAAGGGGAGCAGCGCCGAGGCCGCCAGTACGGAGAACATGTTGCCGAAGTTCGAGGAGGCGGTCATCTTGATATATTTGATCATGTTCGCGTAGGTCTTGCGCCCCTCGATGATGCCCTCTTCAAGTACCGAGAGATCCTTTTCCAGCAGGATGATGTCCACCGATTCTTTGGCGATGTCCACCGCCGTATCGACTGATATCCCGATGTCCGAGGATTTCATCGCCGCCGCGTCGTTGATGCCGTCGCCCATGAAGCCCACGCTGTGGCCGCCGCTACGCAGAGCGCTCACGACGCGCGCCTTCTGCTCCGGCGAGAGTTTCGCGAAGACCGCCGTCTCTTCCGCGGCCTTGATGAGTTTTTCCTCATCCAGGCGGTCGATGTCGCCGCCCAGAAGTATTCTTTCAACGGGGAGCCCGACGTGGCGGCAGACGCAGCGGGCCACCTTTTCGTTGTCGCCGGTCAGTATCTTGACGGTGACCCTGTGATCGCCGAGCGCTTTGATGGCCTCTTCCGCCGACTCCTTCGGCGGATCGAGGAAGGCCAGATATCCCAGCAGCACCATATCGCACTCGTCCTTGACGCCGAAGGCGCCGACGGGGGAGGGACTGGTCTTCTGCGCGAGGGCGACGACGCGCATGCCGTCCGCGTTGAGGCGGTCGACGGTCTTCAGCACCTTTTGCTTGAGGGATTCGCTCAGCGGCTCGATCTTGCCGTCATATTCCACGTAGGCGCAGATCGAGAGCATCTCCTCGACCGCGCCCTTCGTCACCATCTGCGTCTTGCCGTTCTTATCGCTGACTACGGTGGAGAGGCGGCGGCGGGTGAAGTCAAAGGGAACTTCGTCAACCTTCACATAGGCGTCGGAGAGGTCCGTAAGGCGGGGGTTTTCCGCCTCCTCCTCCTCGGTCTTTCTGATGATTGCCAGGTCCATCAGGTTTTTATAGCCGGACTGGAAGTAGCTGTTCAGGTAGGCGTGGCGGAGCACGCGGGCGTCCTCCTCGCCCATGACGTTCATATGATATTCCAGAACGACCTGGTCCTGCGTCAGGGTGCCCGTCTTGTCGGTGCAGAGTATGTCGATCGCGCCGAAGTTCTGAATGGAGTTGAGGTTCTTGACGATCGTCTTTTTCTTCGACATGGAGACGGCGCCTTTGGCGAGGCAGGTGGTGACGATCATCGGCAGCATCTCCGGCGTCAGCCCGACGGCGACGGAGATGGCGAAGAGGAAGGCCTGTACCCAGTCGCCCTTGGTAAAGCCGTTGATGAAAAAGACCACCGGCACCATGACCATCATGAAGCGGATCAGCACCCAGGAGACGGAGTTGACGCCTTTGGAGAAGCTGGTCTCCACCGCCTCCTCCGCGACGGCGGAGGCCATCGAGCCAAAGAGGGTGTCGTCTCCCACGGCGACGACCACCGCCGTGGCGCTGCCGCTGATGACGTTGCTGCCCATAAAGACGATATTGCCGTAGTCAGTGACGGCGTCGCCGGTCTTGGGGCCGCCCTCGGCGCTCTTCTCGATCAGGTCGCTCTCCCCCGTCAGCGCGGACTGGCTGATGAAGATGTCCTTTGCCTCGATGAGCCTCGCGTCCGCGGGCACCATATCACCGGCGGAGAGGCGGATGATGTCGCCCGCCACAGCGTCCTCAAGCGGTATCTCATGTCTTTTCCAGTCGTGCCTGTCGACGGTGCAGGTGACCGTGATCATGGCAAGCAGCCTCTCCGCGGCGTCGCCGGAGTGCGATTCCTGCACGAAACGCAGGATGCCCGAAATGCCGACCATCGTCATAATGATGACGACTGTGAGCACGTCAGCCTCTTCCGGCATATCCTGCATGACCGGCATCAGGATGTCGGTCACGGCGGAGACCGCTGCAAGGCAGAGCAGGATCGCCGTAAATGGATTGATAAAGGCTCCCGCCAGCCGCTGCGCCAGTGACTTTCTCCTTTTGCGCGTCACCCTGTTGGCGCCGTAGCGCTGGCGGTTTTTCTCGACCTGTACCTCTGAGAGGCCGCCGAACGAAGAATGGTATTTCCATAAAACGTCGTTTATGGGCGCGCCAGCGGCGAAGCGGAGGCGCTCGTTGATCTGCTCTCTGCGCGCCGCCTGCTCGGCGGTCTGTACTGTGATGTTTTTCTTTTTCATTTTTTCCATACCTCCTGACGAAGCGCCTGTCATTGACCGGGCGCGTCTGTTTCGCTGATTACCGGCGAACGGCCGAATTTTTAATTTCGCGCGGTTCGTCCGCGCATCAGAGGTGCCGTCCCCGTTATGGACAGACATAGCCTGCCCATAACGGGGCGATGCGTATGATCAGCTGTTTTTGCGGTGGGAAGCAGGATGAGGGCGGAGTTTAACGGCGGTGAAGCGGCAGCCCGCGTTTCGCCTGTTGGTGACTTTGCCCTGGGTCCTGTTTACTTTGTCCTGCGAAACTGTCGGGTTCCATCTGCTTCACTCCCTTCTCCGTTGTTGGCTGGTATGCGGCGGCACGCCGCAAAGGGGAGGGGTGTGCGTAGTTCTCCACGCGCTCCTTTCCCTGTCGTACTGCCAGTATAGCCGCCGACGTTAGTCCATCCAATGGCTGAAATCTTGCGATTTTCTTGCGATTCGGTAAGAAAATAGAGGCGGGGCCGGTTATCGTTTCCGCCGCCCCGCCCCGTCTATAATTGGTCGTTGAATTTGTAGCCGATCCCCCAGATGGTGAGGATATATTCCGGCGCGTCTGGATTCGGCTCGATCTTCTTTCTCAGTTTGCGTATAAAGGCCATGATGTTGCTGTCGGCGAGGAGAAAATCTCCGTCCCAAACGGCGCGGTAGATCTGTTCTTTGGTAAAGACCTCTCCGCGGTTTTGCGCGAGGAAATAGAGGATGTCGAATTCCTTCGGCGTCAGGCTGATCTCCCTGCCCTGCCGCAGCACCTTTCTGCTCTTCGGGTGGATCGCAAGCTCTCCCGCGTAAATACCGTCGTCGGCGGTATCCGATAGGTTGCCCCTGCTGCCGGCGACGCCGAGCACCAGTGTCGAGGCCTCGTCGTTAAGAAGCTCTTGGAGTCCGGCAAGCAGCCCCTTCGCGTAGGCGCTCTGCGGCGGCTCCTGTTCCAGCCTGTCGCGGAGCCATTCGGCGAGAATGGAATCCAGTGATATGAAGTGGATGTTCTTTTTCAAAGTATGGATTCCCCCTTCCTAGATCAATTCCCCGTGCCGCCTGATGTACAGCCGTTTTATAAAACTGACCAGCAGCATATAGAGAAGGACGACCGGCAGCAGAAAGCCGAAATATTCAAGCGGCAGCCGCGTCAAGCCCAGCGGATGCGCGAGCGGCGTCATCGTCAGACCGGTGAATACGACTATCCCCAGCAGCGTGATCAGCAGGACCGGGCCCGAGGCCCGGCTTTGCAGGAAGGGGATCTTTTTCGTGCGCAGCATATGAAGGATCAGCACCTGCGTCCACATGGATTCCAGGAACCACCCCGTCTGGAAGAGCGCCGCGTAGCGCAGCCTCAGCTCCGGGTCAGCGAGCTGCGTGTAGAGCAGGCCGCCGCACAGCCGCGGGCAGAGGATGAAGTAGAGGAAGAGGAATGTCATGATGTCGAAAATCGAACTGATCGGCCCGAAGGAGAGCATGAAGCCGCTCAGCGTCTTTCCCGACCACTCGCGGGGGGCCTCCGTATCCTCGGCGTCGACGCTGTCCCACGGCAGGACGATGCAGAGCGTATCGTAAAGCAGGTTCAAAAGCAGCAGCTGGATCGCCGTCATCGGGAAGAAGGGAAGCGCCACGCTGGCGCAGACGACGGAGAGGATATTGCCGAAGTTGGAGCTCGCCGTGATTTTGATGTATTTGAGCATATTGACGAAGGTCCGGCGTCCCTCCATGATGCCCTGTCCGAGAATGTTGAGCTCTTTTTCGAGCAGGATAACGTCGGCGGCCTCCTTCGCCGCGTCCACGGCGGTGTCCACCGATATCCCCACGTCGGCCTCGTTGAGGGCGGGGATATCGTTCATGCCGTCGCCTAAGAAGCCGGTCGTATGGCCGTTATCCCGCAGCGCCGACAGCAGACTGACCTTTTGTCCCGGCGTCAGTTCGGCGAAGATATCAGTTACTTTCACCGCCGCGCGCAGCTCTTCATCCGAGAGGCCGCCGATCTGCGCGCCCGTCAGCAGGGCCGCAGCGGGCAGACCCACGCGGCGGCAGATGGAGAGGGCGGTCTGCGAATTATCGCCGGTCATGACCTTCGGGGTCACGCGCAGCCGTTTGAGATCCTCTACGGACTGGGCCGCGGAGCGCTTAGGCGCGTCGAAAAAGACGAGGTAGCCCACGAGGGTCATATCATTTTCGTCGGCGGGAGAGAGCGTCTCCTGAGCGCCGAGCTCCTTTTTCGCCACGGCGATCACCTTCATGCCCTCTTCCAACATCTCGTCCACAATAGCGGAGACGCTGCCCTCCTCGTTTTCCCCTATGGGTATGGCCTCACCCCGGTATTCGGCGAAGCGGCAGCGTGAAAATACCCGCCGGATGTCGCCCTTCACAATCAGCAGGTGGCTGTTCTCCGACGTCCTTACCAGTGTACTGACGAATTTGCGCTCGTAGTCAAACGGTATTTCGTCAGTTTTACGGCAGAGTTTGGCAAGCTCTGCAAGGCGTCCGCCCCTGTCGGGCATTGTCCGGCAGGCCAGTATCGCGCTGTCGATGGGATTGGAGAGGCCGGAATGATGAAAACTGTTCAGATAGGCCAGCTCCAATGCCTCTGGGCTTTCGTTGCCGAGGATATCAAGATAGTATTCCAGCAGGATGCTTTCCTGCGTCAGCGTGCCTGTCTTGTCGATGCAGAGAACGTCCATGCTTCCCAAGACCTGCATGGCGTCGATGTTTTTAACGATGGCCCGCTTCCGCGACATGGAGAGGCTGCCCCTCGCGAGGCAGGCGTTGATCACCAGCGGCAGCATCTCCGGCGTCAGCCCGACGGCGACGGAGAGGGCGAAGGCGAAGGATTCCAGCCAGCTGCCGCGCGCGACGCCTGAGACCAGAAATACGGCGGGGACCAAAACGGCCATAAAGCGTATCAGCACCCAGGCGACGGAATTTTCTCCCTTTTGGAAGGCGTCGGAATTCTTGGAGTCAGGTCTGACGAAATTTCCGTAGAGTGTTTCCCGCCCTACCGCGATAACGACGCCCTCGCCCCTTCCGCTGATCACGGAGGAGGCCATGAAGGCGAGGTTCTTCAATCTTGTGAAGGGCGTCCGTTCGGCGTCGATACAGGGTGCGCTGTCTTTTTCGAGGATCGCGCTCTCTCCGGTGATGGCGGCCTGCGAGACAAAGAGGTCCATAGTCTTTATCAGCCGCAGATCGGCCGGTATCCGACCGCCGGCGGAGAGCATCACCAGGTCTCCCACCACCAGTCTTTCCGCGGGGATATCCACGAGGATTCCGCCGCGTTTGACGGTGACGTTTGCGTGGATGAGGCGGTCCAGACGGTCAGAGGCCCTCTTGGCCCTCGTCTCCTGAACGAGGCGGATGGCGCCGCTGACGAGGATCATGACGCAGATTATCAGAGACGTCGTGATGTTTCTTGTAAAATTAGAGGCCAGCAGCACATCGGTGACGAGAGAGATCACCGCCAGCGTGAAGAGGATCATCGTGAAGGGATCGACGAAGGCCCGCCGCAGCCGGTGCGGAAAGGTATCGTTTTTTCTGCTGGAGAGCCTGTTTTCGCCATATTTCGCGCGCATCGCCTCTACCCGCTCCTGCGGCAGTCCCGCGGGCGTCGTCGGTATGGCGCGGAAAATCTCCTCCGCGCCGCAGCCGGCGTATCTTTTCATGCGGGAGTCGGAAAGCATTTTCTTTGGCAAAAGGGTCTCTCCTTTTTATGAAATAGCCGTGACCCGACCGGTCAATAATAACCAGTAATAATTTATAGTTCAACCGTATATTAAAAGAATAAATAAAAGGTAAGCCGGAGTCGTTGCCGCCGCGCGGCGCGCATAGAACCCCGCGTGAGGGAGCAGACGGCAAATCCGCAGCCTGTACGCTGCAGTTTTGTTTTTATTTTTGACCTTTGATTGAATGATTTGGATGGTTTCGGCCCACGGCACCGGTTCAGCGGTTTTATATCTGTGTGAAAACCCTGAACCTGTGCTTGCCAAAACGCCCTTAGGCGTATATGTGAAACATTTTTGTTACCGTGGTGCTTTGGTTGAACTGACTATCTTGCCTTGAATACGATATGCTCTACGGGGACGCCGTCTT
The DNA here is from genome assembly GCF_020860125.1 of Cloacibacillus sp. Classification (NCBI taxonomy): domain Bacteria; kingdom Thermotogati; phylum Synergistota; class Synergistia; order Synergistales; family Synergistaceae; genus Cloacibacillus; species Cloacibacillus sp. The sequence continues at coordinate 19,868 of NZ_JAJBUX010000118.1, forward strand.
TTAGCTCGGCCGCCGTGAAGCTTCCTTCGGGCGACATCCAGTAGGCTACGCCGCCGATATAAACGAGTTTATTGCTCATTCATCCACCTCCTAAAAAATATTTATGGAAGTCATCCTTCCATATGTGGACATTCTACAGGTTTTTTAGAAATTGTCAAACGTTTGGTGTGCAGCAAAAGTGATAATTTACATATATGTAACCATGAAGTCTCTTTCACGAAGGCTTTTCGCCCCCGCCCGTTCTGGCGAAGGCGGCCACCCCCGCGTAAAAGGAATGGCCGCGTGATGCCGTTCTTTAGTCTTCCGCGCCGCAGAATGTTTCAAGCTCGTGATTTTTGTATATTCCCGCTTCGCGTTTTTCCGTCGCGTTGGTGCTGCGGAAGGTACCGTCGACGATGTTCTTATAGCCCTTTTTGCGGACTATCCCCTTGATATATTCGAGGTTCGGGCAGCGGTCGTGGTGGTAATTGTCGGTGACCATGCAGGAGGAGAGGTGTACGGCGACCTCGTCCTTTTTGACGTCGGTCTGGCGCGCAAGTTTGTTTGAGAAGTGCTCAAGTTTCGAGGCGATGCTGCCGCCGCAGCATCCGCCGCAGGTAAAGGCGATGTAGCGCGTTCCGTGGGGGTAGCCGCAGTCTTTGAAGAAGCCCTCCCGGTCGTAGAAGCACTTTGTGCAGGCGAAACCGCTGCATCTCAGCCTTGCGATGTCACACTGGATGATGATGACGAATTTGATGCCCATATAGATCCCCTCCGTTGTAAAATGTTGGATTTTACCGTCCCTACACCTGTGATTATACTATCGGCGCGCGGTTTTTCTCAAGCGGCGGCAGCGGCATAAAGCCTCTCTCCCGCCTCTCTGCCGCCGCAAACGCCATTTTTAGAGAGGTCAGCGGTTTTCTTCCAGCAGCGGCAGTTCCTCCGTTCCGTCGTCGGCCCGATTTTTTACCGTGATCTCTATCTCATCCGCCGCGCCGTATTCGTCCGCGGCGGCGATTTTATGGACGCCCTCGCGCATCTTCCACGCGATGGGTGCTCCCTCGCCGCTGTCGCCGGCCAGCTCGCCGTCGACGAACCAGTAGACGGGGCCTCTGCCGCCTTTGGATGAGAGGATAAGTTTATTATTCTCCGCGCCGACCGCGTAGACAGCGCCGCCCTTCGGCGAGGTGATAGTCAGTGGCTGTTCAGCCTCCCTGTTACCGCGTCCGGCGAAGAACCCCTCCAGTTCAGGCGGCCATTTTATCGAAATTTCCCCATCTTTCATCGTGTGAAGGAGGCAGGGCGCGGCGTCCGATACGCCCTCGATGAAGAGGTCGCGGCGTATCTGAGGGCACCACTGGTTTCTCGGCGCGCCGGAGAGTGCGCAGAGCTCCTTTCTCACAACGGAGGGCGGCAGTGTGAACCATGGATCGTCCTTTTTCGTGAGCTTCAGCATTATTCTGACGGCGGAGGGGGCGGCGGCTTTGAGTCCGACGAGGCCGCGGTGCGGTCTGCCGCCGGGATCGCCGAACCAGACGACGAGGGTCCATTTCCTTGTGACGGCGGCGGTCCAGGCGTCGCGCAGGCCGTACGAGGTGCCGGTCTTGAAGGCGACGGTTTTGCCGTCCGCCCCCGCCTCGCCGTAGAGCGGCAGGTTGCGCCGCGTATCTTTGAGGATGTCGAGCGTGAGCGCGGCGGCCTCCGCGGAGATGACCCTGGTTCCGGCTGACAGACCAGCCCTCTCGTTCCAGACGAGGGGGCTGTCGAGGCCGCCCGCGGCGAGCGTGCGGTAGGCGCGCGCCAGTTCGAGCGGCGATACCTCGCAGCCGCCGAGCGCGAGGCTGTCGCCGTACCATTCCGCCTCGCGCGTCAGCTGTGAGAAGCCGAGGCGGCGGAAGAGGCCGAGGACGTTTTCCGCGCCGGCGGCACGGAGGATGCGCACGGCGGGGATGTTAAGGGAATCGGCAAGCGCCGTCCGCGCCGACACGGGGCCGCGGAATAGGCGGTCGAAGTTGCGCGTCCCGCCGCCCGAAGGCTGCTGCGGCGTGTCGGCGAGCATCGTCGCCGGTATCGCGCGCCCCGATTCAAAGGCGAGCGCGTAGACGAACGGTTTCAGCGTGGAGCCGGGCGAGCGCGGCGATAGGGCGCAGTCCACCCAGGAGGCGCCGCTGCCGGTGCCTTCGCGCGCGTTGCCGACGTAGCCGCGTACCTTTCCGGTTTCATTCTCCACGAGCACCGCCGCCGCGGTCACTCCCGGCTCCATATTGCCCAGCGCCGCCGTCAGCTCGCCGGTGAGCAGCCGCTGCATGGCGCTGTCAAGTGTGGAGCGGAAACGTCCGTAGCCGTCGCGGGCCTCCGCTGCGCCTCCGTAACGCGCGGCGGCCTCCGCCGCCTGTATGCGGGCTGAGGATATCGCCCGGCGTTTTGTGGGCAGCGGTTCGGCCTTCGCGCGCCGCGCCTCCTGCGGCGTGGCGACGCCGCGGCTTTCGAGGGTGTCGATGAGCCGGTTTCGCAGCGCGAGCGCCCGTTCGGGATGGCGGTCGGGGCGGTAGTAGGCAGGGCCTCGCAGAAGCCCCGCGAGCAGCGCCGCCTCGGCGAGCGAGAGCTCTTTCACCGGTTTCCCGAACCATGAGCGCGCGGCGGCCTCCACCCCGCGCGTATTGCCGCCGAAGGGCACGCTGTTGAGGTAGGTCTCAAGTATTTCGTCTTTGTCCATGAAGAATTCCAGCGCCGCTCCCTGGGAGAATTCAACGGCCTTTGCCCAGGGGGTGCGCGGGCGGTCTACGGCGAGGCGCACGACCTGGCTTGTTATCGTGGAGGCGCCCGAGACGACGCGTCCGCCGGTGAAATTCTGCCACGCGGCGCGCGCGATCGCGATGGTATCGATGCCGCCGTGAAGGTAGAAACGGCGGTCTTCCAGCGCTATGGCCGCCGCCGGCATCCAGCGCCCCATGTCCGCCAGAGGGACCGGTAGCCGCCATTCCCCCGCCGCGGAAAGAGTGCCGCGCAGGGGGCGTCCCTCCCTGTCCGTCACGACGAGCGAGGCCGGGCGGTTCAGTATCGCGCCGAGCGGGAATGTGACGACGAGCGCCGCCTTCGCGAGAAGCAGGAACAGCAGTAGGACGAGGGCCGCCCTCTGCGGCAGCCCCCTTTTGCTGAAGCGTCTCCGTGCCGCCGCAAGCGCATCGCTCACGGCGGCGGGAAAATTTCTATTTAGCGGCATTTACCGCCTTTGCCGTCCCCTGCCGCGAATCAGCGGCGGCGCCGACGGTGATCGTCCCGCCGCCGCTGATGCTTGAGATTCCGGGGTCGTACATACATTCGGCGTATATCTGCGGCGAGGCGAAGGCGCCCTCCGTCACGGCGCGCAGCGAGTAGTGCCATTTGAGCGGCTTGCGCAGCTCCTCGATGAAGAGTATGAGCCGGTCGTCGCGTATCTCGGCGCGCACGCCCTCCGCGTTTTCCTCGCCGGTTCCCGTGAGGCGCGGGTTTTCGATCTCAAAGCCCGCGGGCAGCGGCATGACGGCGACGACTCCCCGCAGGCTGCCGGCCTTCGGCGTCACCGTTACGGCGGCGGTCAAGGCCTGGCCGCGCGCAGCCCTCCCGGAGATTATCTTTCCCTGCCTGTCGGCGATACGCTGTCGTATCTCGATGCCGTCGTCACGCGGCGGCACCGCGCCGGAGGGGATGTAGGAGAGGTTCCACGCCGAGTAGAGGCGCGCCTGGCCGCTGTTTACCGCTTTGTAGCCTCCGAGGCCGCCGGCGGTGACGCTTCTGTTGTTTTCACTCACCGTGCCGACGGTCTTCGCGCCGGGTTCCTTTATCAGTTTCCCCGAGATCGCCCCGCCGCGCGGCTGCGCGGAGAACCAGCGTCCGAGGGCGAGCATTGAGAAGCCGCCTTCCTGCGTGCTGCAGAGTCCGCGCTCTTTAAGCTCCTTCATCAGTCCGGCGGCGGAGGCCGCCGCCCCTGCTCCCGCCGGGTCTATATATGTCGCGGCGAGCAGCGACAGCGCGCCGTCGCGGAGGTTAGAATCGTAGTTTACGTTTTTGCCTGGTATCTCTTTCAACGGCGCGCCTCTGTGTCCGGTTATCTTTTCCGCCTCTTTCTTATCTCCCGCCGCGGCGTAGGCGCAGGCGAGCAGAAGCCGTCCCGAGGGTTCCATTTCGCCTGTCTTGTCGCGCAGGCTCTCCATCCAGCCAAGCGGCGGTTCGCCGGCGAGGGTAAGGACGAAGGAGGCGTAAGCCCTGCGCATCAGAGTCTCGCGCCAGGCCGCGTCGCCGTCGCTGTCCGGCATGACCGGCAGCAGCGCGCGCGCGTAGTCGACGGCGGCTTTAAGGGCGTCGGGCGAGACTTTATTGCCCAGGCGTTTCGCTTCAAGCAGGAAGTGGGCGCCGTAGAGGCTTTCCCACGGCTGCGACCAGGACTCGCCGCTCCAACGCGGGAAGCCGCCGTCGTAGCTCTGCATACTTTCGATTTTATCTATACGGCGCGCCAGAGCGCCTCTGTCCGCGAGGGCCGGGTCGGTATATTTGACGAGCTCCGGCTGCACGAGCAGCGGCCAGGCGGCGGAGACGGTCTGCTCAAAGCAGCCGTAGGGATAGGTGACGAGGAAGTCCGCGAGGGCCGAGAGCGAAATTTGCGGCATCGCCGAGAGCATTACAAGGGCCTGTGCGAAATTCCTCCCTTTGCCATCTCCTGAGAGGCTGAAGGATAGCGTCTTTCCCGGCTCGATCACCGCCGAGCCGCTCTCCGTAATGCGCGGCGCGGCGGGACGCACGGGGAGCTCGACGGTGTCTTCGATCACGCCGCCCTGCCATTCCGTCCGGTATGTCATTAGGGCGGTGCCGATGCCCTTCGCCTCATAACGGAGGGGCAGGGTCACGGAGCCGCCTCCCTTTATGGTTACCGTTCGGCTTTCATTAGCGCCGCTTTGCATCGCCAGTTCGGCGGGGGACTTTTTGCCCTCTGCCGAGAATTTGACGGTAAGCTCCCGCTCCGTCATATTGAAGAGCTGTACGTTTGCCGTAAACTTATCGCCGGGGGCGGCGAAGCGCGGCAGCACGATCTCCGCCGTTACGTCGCGGCCTATCTGCGTCGTCGTTTCCGCGCCGCCGGAGGCCGAAGCGGTGGCGGCAACGGCCATTATACGCGCCTTTCCGGAGAATTCAGGAATGTCGAATTCAACTTCGCATCTGCCGCCGGAGTCTGAGCGGCCCCTCTTTACCAGAGATAGCATTTTGAAGCGGCGCGCCTGTACGGGGCTGAGGCTGGACTTCATCGCCATGCCGTCCTCCATGCCGCCGCCCCCCGCTGTCAGAAGCGGCGTGGATGATTTTTCCGGCGTGATGAGCGCGCCGTAGAGGTCGTAGGTCTCCATCCCCGGCATCCTGCGGGCGGTGAAAAATTTCCAGGGGTCGGGCGTCGTGTACCCCGTCAGGCCGAGGACGGTTTCGTCGACGAGCATCACCGTGACGTCGGCGGCCGTACCCTTGCCGGAGCCGTCCTTCACCGTGAGGGTTATTTTATTTTTGCCCGGCTCCAGCTTCGGAACCCTGGCGATCTCCACCTTGAGACGGCTGGCGCCGTTGTCGGTCATCAGCGGCGCGATGCCGAAGGCGCGCGCCGGCGAACCGTCCTTTTGCGCGGGGCGCACGACCTGCGCCGTTATCCAGGCGTTGGGGCGCATATCCTCCGTCACTTTGAGGGAGAACTCCGTCTCGGCGCCGCGTGTTCCGCGCGTTTCGTTCCAGACGACCTCGGTAGTCTCCGCGTCAACAAGCAGCGAACCCGCAAAGGGGGCTTTCACCTTTACCTTCGCCGTCTCTCCCATTTTATATATCCGTTTATCTGTCGTGACCTCCGCCATGTCGGGGAAGGAGGAACTCTCGCCCTCGTCCGCGCCGTAGGCGTAGATCACCGCCGAGGCGCGCGATTTTCCGTCCGCCGTCTCGACGCGCAGAAGATATTCTCCGGCCTCCTTAAGTTCCGCCTGTGCGGAACCGACGCCGCCGGAAAGTTGTATCAGCCCCTCGCCGCGCGGTATCAGCTGTTCCTGGATCTCCCTCGTTATCCGTCCGCTGCTCTCAAATACCACGGCCTGACGCGCGCGGCGGAATAGAGAATATTTCATCTCTTTGACGCTGGCGGCTTTGCCGTCAACGGAGACCGCCGCGGCGCGGAAGGAGAGCGGTTTTCCGGGGGCGGCCTCGCGCGGCGCTTCGATGCCGGCCATTACCGACGAAGGATACCAGGGGATCGTGACCGTCTTGTATGTCCAGCGCCCTCCGTCGTCCATAACGCCCGCGCGTACCGAGAGGTCGAGCATTGATGGGGCGTTCCAGCCGCCGCCCTTTAGTGAGGCCTTTGCCTTGCCCTCGGCGCTTAGGTTGCCGGAGGCGATGAAACTCGATTCCGGGGTAAATTTCTTGTCGGCCTCTCTGAAAGAGAATGATTTCCAGTCCTTATGCGTAAAGGTGCGGTCGACGGTGCGAAGCTCCGTCTCCCACTGGAGCCCCGCGGCGGGGTTGCCGAAGGTGTAGCGGCCCGTTATCGACAGCTCGCAGCCGCCGTCCGCCGTGATCGACCGCGGCGCGGCCGTCGCCTCCACGAAGATTCGCGGCGCGGCGAACTCTTCGACGTATATCTCTTTATAGCCGACCGAATTTTCTCCGCCCGGCGTGAACAGCGCGATATTCCACGGCCCCGTCGGGGCGTCGGAGGGGAGAGCGAGCGACGCGGAGAAGGTCCCCTCGCCGGAGAGCTTCGCGCTCTGTGTCTTCCAGAGCCTGCCGCTGGGCGAGAATACCTTCATCGTCAGCGGGAAGGGTTTCGGAGCCTTTCCGTCCGTGCCGCGCACGATGGCCTGTACCGGCACCTCCTCGCCGGGGCGGAAGATATCCCTCGGCGTGTAGCAGTAGGCGGAATAACCCTTATGGAGCCACGGGCTGCCGGTGGTGTCGAAGTCGTCATTGCCGTTGTAGAGGCCCCTCTCAAAACGGATATAAGAGGTGTCACCATCCTTTTCCGCGAGCGCGACGACCGGCGCGCCGCGTCCGTCAGTATCTTTCAAAGCGATCCTGACAACGCCGTTTTTATCCGTCTTTCCCTCGCCGACGAGCTGGTTGGCCCATGACCAGAGGGTCACGCGCACTCCGGAGAGAGGCTTGGCCTCCGAGACGGAGAGCACCCGCGCAAACGCCGAGTCTTGGCCGAGCTTCACGGTGAGCCCGAGATCCGTCACGTTTATCGTCTGACGGCTCTCGCTCCAATCCCTGGAGCTGCGCCCCTGCGCTACGACGAGGAATACGCCGCGGCGTCCCTCGAGCAGCGGCTTCAGGTCCAGAGCGCGCCGCGCCGCCTCGTTCGGCTTTGCCTTCACAAGATATTCCTTATTGGCTACGAGCCGCGAAAGGTCCGTCGGATAGCCGCCCCAGCCGCTGCGCATCGCGAGGGGGATATTGTTGTCGTATAGCTGCCAGACGAGGATGTTGACCTTATCGAAGTTGACGCTCTTCAGCGGTATCCGCATCAGCTCCGCCGGGAACAGCACCCGCCCGGGGTCTGGGAAGCGCACCTGCGCCTCGATGTCGGGGAAGATGAAGGCGCGGCTCCAGTCCGCGGCAAGCGTCCATCCGGCAGCTTTCCTGCCTCCGGCGGCTGGCAGCCCCTTACGTACCGTGACCTTTATCCGCTCCTGCGGTTTAAAGTCTCCTGCGATCATAAAGCCGCCCTCATTCGGTTCCACGGTGAATTTAACGGCCGGCGACAGCTCTATGAAGGCCGCGGCCTTCGCCAGATCCACGGGGGAGGTCGTATCGATCCAGATGCGGCCGCCTCCCATCTCGGAGATCACGCCGGAGTCCCGCAGCTCCATGATCATCGCGCGTTTCAGTTTGACGGACAGCCCCTTCTCAAGGCCCAGGGGTCCGGCCTCCGAGGGAAGACCGGCGGCAAGAGATAGTTCGGCTTCCATTTCCGACAGACCGCTGACCGTGAGCCTGATCTTCCTCGATGCGGGGCCCTGTGTGATGGAGAAGTTCAGCGGGCGCTTTGCCGCGTCCTTTACCTCGGTGTAGCCGCGCAGGCGCGCGGGCGACACTGGCAGGGAAAATTCAAGTTCGAAAGCGGCGCTGCCGCTGTCGGGATCGAAGTTGGTCTGTTTCGCGCCTTTAAAGGCCAGCGCGGGAGTATTGAAAGAGAAGCTCTGCGTACCGGAAAGCGGCCGCCCCTCGCGGTCGCGCAGGCCGCTTTTCGCCGTCGCCGTGTATCTCGTGGCGGCGGAGAGCCTGCCGCCGTTGGGAATAAAGACGAAGGTCGCGGCGTCGCGCCACTTGCCGGAGCCCGATATCGGCGGCGAGAAGGAGAGCGGGTACTCGGAGGCCTTGAGTGCGTGCCCGACGATATCCTCGGAGACCGCCGCCTGGCTGAAAACGACCGTTATCTCCGCGCCGTCGGCGACCGTCCCCTGCGGCGAAAAAGAGCGGATGATAAAATCCCTCTCCCCCACGCCGAGAACCGGCGCGACGATGAAAAACATGACCGCCGCGGCAAGCGCCGTGATCAAAGCTCCAGAGCGATATTTTTTATCTCCCATCGTTAGACCTCCGTATATAGATGATTTTACTGATATAGTCAATGTACCATACCCTAAGCATACACTGAAAATGTGCGGATGATAAGGGGATAGTGTGAGTTTTTTTATGGAATGACGGCAGCGCCGCCGTCTTCGCCGCCGGAATAGAAAAACCTCCCCGCGGGCGGCGGGGAGGTGGGTTTTTAGTCTCTATTTATATATAAGAATATTTTACGCCCTCTCGATGATCTTCGCGATCGTCTCCGGCACGACCTTTTCAACGTCGGGGAGCCATACTCTCTCGAGCATCTGGTGGACATTACCGCTGTGCGGGCCGAGGTTGTAGCAGGGGATGTTGAGCGCCGCGATGTCGTCGAAGGGGATGTCGTAGAGCGAACGCGGGACGGAGAGCTGTTCCATGAGGGTCTTTTCCGCCACGGGATTCGTGCAGGACATATAGCTGATGTCGGCCATGCCGGGCAGGTATGGCATCATATCCAGCTCGTAGCCGTATCTGCCGGTTACGACCTCACGCACCGCATCCTCAAATACGGATATGTCGCAGTCAAGGTGCTCGTTGCTGTTCGCGGGATAGTAGGGCGGGGCCATGCCGATGACGAAGGCGGGGTAGTCGATGAGCGAGGCCTCGATCATCGTCCTGATGTGGGCGGCGGCGGCCTGCTGCATGTTCAGTTCGCCGGAGTTTATCTTTTCGGCGAGCTCCGCCTCTTTTTCTTTGATAAATTCGACGTAGCCCTCCCCCTTGACCTCCTTCACCTTACCGCACAGCTCGCTGAAACTCATTACCACGGGCTCCGCTTTGAGACGCAGTGATTCGGTGACGAGCCCTTTATCTTTGCAGATCTCGAAGGTTGCGTTGTAGCGTGTCATCACATTTTTGAAGGAGTCGAGGCATATATCACGCAGCTTCGCCATGATCTCCCGCTGGCGGCCCTCTCCGAGAAAGAGGATGTTGGCGCACCCCACGGCGTATTCCGGCATGGAGACGTCGTAGGTGGTCTTCATATCCTTCATGATCTGGAACGACGGCGACTGCGTGCTGATGCCGAGGTCGTCGCTCATGAGCTCGGGGTTCAGCTCGATATTGCGCACGGCCTCCGCGAGCATGTAGGCGGCGTTGAGCCCCTCGATATTCTGCGCGCAGTGCGCCAGCTTGCCCTTCGCCATTATCATTGGCAGCATCTTGCCGGTGCCGCCGCAGTAGACGCTGAATTTGTTGGGTTCGTCCGGAGAGGAAAGCTGCGGCTCGGTTACGACGCAGAGCCTGTAGTCAAGCCCGAACCGGCGGCGCAGCTCCGAGAGCAGCGGCATCATCGTGCGGCAGCCGGCGGAGAGGTTTTCCTCGTCGCAGACGGCGGCGAAGAGAACGCTCGCCTCCGCGTTCTCCGTGGTGAAGAGCGTGTGCAGGTTTATCGCGATGCCGGCCTTCATGTCGGCGGCGCCGCGCCCGAAGAGCCAGTTGTCGTCCTCCGTCGCCGCAAGCGCCGCGTTGTCGGAGCGCACGACCTCTTTAAGGCGTTCTTTGAGTTCGTCCGGTTTCAGCGCGTAGGGTTTGAGCTCGCCGTAGGAGTCTATCTCGACGGCGTCGTAGTGGCCGGAGAGGATGACCGTGCGGTTTGTGGAGCCCTTTTTAAGCGCCCAGACGACGGAACGCCCGAGGAAGTCGCCGCCGCTCTCCATTCCGCATAATTCCGGATGTTTTGCGAAGTATTCGTTCCGGCGGATGATATCGAATATTTTTTCGCCCATCGCCACCTCAAGTTTCGTGCCGGTGTCGCTCTGTACCGACACAAGTTCGTATAACAGCTCTCTGATTTCGCTCATATCTCTATTCCTCGTTTCCAATCAATATTTTTGCTTCTTCATGCTGGTATTTTGCGGTATCTTTCAGGTAGTAACGCGGATCGCTGAAGAACTCTTTTTTTAGCTCTGCGGCCTTGCCGCTCATCATCAGGAGGTCGACGATGTTTGGGATCACCGTTATCCCGAGGACGAAATCCAGGAACTGGAAGATGAATTCCAGGCCGCCGACGGCGCCGAGGAAGATGGCGGCGATGTAGCCGAACTTGACCATTTTGGAGAAGAAGGTGCCGAAGAGGTATTCGGCCTGTTTTTCACCGTAGTAGATGATGACGATGACCGTGGAGAGGACGAAGAGCAGCATACAGACGGAGACGACCCCGCCGCCGAACCGCTCGCCAAGCACGCTCTGGAAGGCGATGGAGGGCATCGCCGCGGCGTTTGCCGTGCCGACCTTTGTCCAGACTCCCGAGGTGAGTACGACGAGAGCCGTCATCGTGCAGATGATGATCGCCGAGACCGTGACCTCGAAGATGCCCCAGAATCCCTGACGCACGGCATGATCCGTAGTCGCCGCCGAGTGGGCGATCGGCGCGGAGCCCATCCCCGCCTCGCTGGAATATGTGCCGCGGGCTATGCCCCAGCGCATCGCCGCCGCGATGCCGGCCCCGGCGAAACCGCCGGCCGCCGCCGAACCGGAGAAGGCGCTTTTAAAGATGAGGACGAATACCGCGGGGATCTGCGCCGCGTTGGCGGCGATGACGCCGAGCGAGCCGAGTATATAGAGCACCGCCATGAAGGGGACCAGCTTTTCCGTGACCGAGGCGATCCGCGTGATGCCGCCGAAGACGACGACACCGACGAGCAGCATGAGGGAGACTCCCGCCAGCCAGGGCGCCACTCCGAGCACCTCCACCGTCTGGGTCGCGGAGACGGACTGGGCGGCGACGGAGAAGAAGATGACGACCATCGTGCCGAAGGCGTAGGTGAAGGCCATCGAGCGGCCGAGTCTTTTATTTTTCAGCCCCTTGCTGAGATAATACATGGGGCCGCCGACGTAATATCCCTCGGAATTTTTTTCACGGTAATAGAGGCCGAGGACGACCTCGGTAAACTTTGTCGCCGAGCCGATGAGCGCCGTAGCCCACATCCAGAGGACCGCGCCTGGGCCGCCGAAGGCGATCGCCACGGGGACGCCGATGATATTGGAGGCCCCGATCGTGGAGGCGAGCGCCGTCGTGGCGGCGGCGAAGGGGGATACGGAGCCCTCGCCGTCGATCTTTTTGAGCATGGAGCCAAAGGTCTGTCTCATGATGTAGGGGAAATAGACGAACTGGAAAAAGCCCAGACGCACGGTGAGAAAGATGCCTCCTCCGACGATAAGGACCAGCATGGGATAGCCCCAAAGCCAATTTGATACAGCGGTAACAGCAGAGATTATCTGTTCCATTAATCTCACTCCCTAATAACGGATTGTTTTTAGCGGCTCTTTTGAACGTTTATAATATACACAAGAATTGACTGAATAAACAGTGAATTATCACTAAATATTTTTGTCTGATTAGGAATATTAACTTTTATGGGAGGGATTTTTAGTGTAATTTTACCGGCGTAGGTGCAAACAGGCGAAAGAACGAAGAAAAGCCGCCCATCGGTGAAAAATGGGCGGTGAATAACGGCGCTTTATTATATCCGCCGCGGCGGTTTTCAGAGCGCGGATTTCAGGCCGGAACGCCGTACCAGCTCCCAGAACTCGCCGCGCTCCGGCGGGAATTTGCCGGGGGAGCTCAGCCGCTGCTGCTCGGCGGTTATCTCCTCTTCCGGCCGCTCGGATATCCTCATAGCCCCGGATATCGCCCCGAGCATCGCCGCGCCCTTGGGGGTATTTACGATGAGCAGCGATACGCCCAAGCCGTCGTAGAGCTCCGGCGCGTACTTTTCTATTCCCCAGCAGTCGGCGATCGTCATGTCCGAGGCGCGGCGCACGTCGGTGAAGCGGCACTTTTCGCACGACGGGCGCGCGATCGTACCCCTGTGAATGAACAAATTGTAGAAGCGGCCGTCCTCAAGAAAGCCGTCCGCACCATCCATCCTGTACATGAATCCCTTATTGCTGTTTTTGCGAAGCCAGGGATATCTCTTGGAGCGGAAGCGGACCTCCGCCAGTCTGCCGCCGTTCTCCTCCTCCAGTAACTTCTTATACTCTTCCCATATCAGCGGACTGGGCACGCTGTGGCAGATTAGGTCGCAGACGAAGAGGTTTTCCGCCAGCGGGCTGCCGTCAAAGAAAGAGCGCACTCCGGCGCACTGGCAGGGGGTGCCGGTGAATAAGACCTCGCTCCTGCCAAGCTCCTCCGCCAGCTTCTCATAAACGCCCCGCATGTCGCTCTGGACATATTTCGAGAGCCTCATCCGGTCACGTCCGGCGGCCGTCCTCGAAATACGGTGGACGACGCGCAGGCCGCCGTCGAAATCCGCGCCGCAGACGGCGCCGCCCCTGCCGAGGATGACGTCGGAGACGGCGGTGAAGGCGCCGCCGGAGGTCGAATGGCGGAGGACCTCTTCCGAGTTGTGAGTGGCGGAGAAGAAGCGCGGACGGCCCTCTTCCTTGAAGCTGCCCTCATGCCGCAGGGGACAGACCCGCGCGCAGATACCGCAGTCGATACAGTGTTCGTGGTCGATGACAGGGTAGAGAAAGCCCTCCTCGTCTGGCGTCATCCTTATCACGTGACGCGGGCATCTCGCCTCGCAGACGCCGCAGCCGCAGCAGTTTTCTTTGTCTCCTTTATAGACCGTATCCATATTTATCCTTCCTCTCAAGAGAGCCTCCGGCTCTCAGATATCCTGCGTATTCAAAAAACAGACAGGCGGACATAAAAATCCAGCCCGCGGCGATCGCAACGTCGACCGAATTCATTCCCAGCCATCCGGCCAGGATATAAGCCGGCGCGGCACGCACCGGTATCTGTATGATTGTAGCTTAAAACGTGAAGTCCATCCCGCCGATACCACGGAAAAAACCTGAAACGTATTGCAGCAGGGCATTTTTTGACTCCTGCGTGAGCTTTTCCGCGAACGGGGAGAAGTTCCTTGTGCTCGTCGGTAAGAGAAACCGGGAGTGCAGCGAAAAGCGGCTCGTAAAGATGGAAAAATATCTAAACATGACGGGTCAGTATTAGAAAGTTTACTATCTTTCATTAATAAACTAGCATAAACTACCTTTTTGCCGGTCGATTTTAGTATAAAATAATACCAGTGTGTGATACCTCTCAGACGAAGGGTGGTTCCATAAATGGCGGCTAAGGACGACAGGTACAATATCGACGATATCGGCTGGAAGATAATCGAGGAGCTGCAGAAGAACGCGCGGATATCGTTCAAGTAGCTGGCGGAAAACGTCAACCTCTCCACCACCGCGACGGTGGAACGGGTGCGCAACATGGAGGACGCCGGCATCATCGAGGGCTACGGTGCGCGGATCAACCCGCGCAAGGTAGGTTACTCCCTGAGCGCCATCCTCAACTTCACGATGAACTACGGCAATCCCACCTCGGCGATAGAAAAGATTGTCGCGGAGACTCCGGAGATCGTCTCCTGCTGGTCGATAACCGGCACCAGCGACGTGATAATGGAGGTCAACCTGCCCTCGCTGGAATTCCTCTCCTTGATACTGTCAAACCTCACGAGGCACGGCAAGGTGACGACGAACATCGTGCTGCCGGGACGCTTCAAAAAGCTCGACGTCAAGCGCCCGCGCGAGGTGCCGAAGGAGCTGCTAGAGGAACAGGAATTTAAATAGAGGCGAAGGCTGCACGCCTGATTTTTGGGATAGCCGTGTCTTATAGCTTGTCAGGTTCCATACGGCGGCTGCAAAGGCAGCAAAAAAGCCCCCGAAAGGGGGCCTGTTTTTATTAAATGGAGCCGGCGAGAGGATTCGAACCCCCGACCTGCTGATTACAAGTCAGCTGCTCTACCAACTGAGCTACACCGGCATAGACATATCCGTAAATATGTCGGAGAGTATTATACCTTATCTGCCCTTTTTGTCAAACAGAGGCATGAGCACCGCTTATGCAGAAAGCCGGGCGGCTCAGCTGTTTGTCTGCATCGCGACGAGGTTCTCCGCGCGGTACATCTGGCGCAGCTTCGGCTTTTCGATCTTGCCCGTCGGGTTGCGGGGGATCTCGGCGAAGATTATGCGGCGTGGGCGCTTGTAGCGCGGCAGGTCGAGACAGAACTTTTCGATCTCCTCCTTTGTGCAGGAAAAGCCCTCTTTGATCTCGATGATCGCCGCCGCGATCTCGCCGAGCCTCTGGTCCGGCAGACCGATCACCGCCGCGTCCTTTATCGAGGGGTGGGCGCGGAGGAAGTCCTCCACCTGAACGGGGTAGATATTCTCGCCGCCGCTGATGATAACGTCCTTTTTGCGGTCCACAAGGTAGATGAAGCCCTGTTCGTCCTGGCGCGCCATGTCCCCCGTCGCCAGCCAGCCGTCGTGCAGCACCTCGGCGGTGGCCTTTGGGTCGTTGTAGTAGCAGGTCATTACGCCGGGCCCCTTCACGGCCAGCTCGCCGACGCTGCCGTTGGTGACGGGGCGCCCCTCGTCGTCGACGATCTTCACCTTCCATCCGTAGCCCGGAACGCCGATCGCCCCGACCTTGTCTATATTGCCCACGCCGAGGTGGACGCAGCCCGGCCCGATAGATTCCGACAGGCCGTAGTTCGTATCGTACCTATGTTTCGGGAACACGCGGCGCCACCGGTTGATGAGGCTCGGCGGCACCGGCTGCGCGCCGATGTGCATGAGCCGCCACTGCGAGAGCTCGTAGTCCTCCAGACGGACCTTTCCCGCGTCGATCGCGTCAAGGATATCCTGTACCCACGGCACGAGCAGCCAGACGATGGTGCACTTTTCGTCCGAGACGGTTTTGATGATCGATATGGGGTCCGTGCCCTTGAGCAGAATGCCTTTGCTGCCGGATATGAGGCTGCCGAACCAGTGCATCTTCGCCCCCGTGTGGTAGAGCGGCGGGATACAGAGGAAGACGTCGTCGTGTTTCTGCCCGTGGTGGCTCTGCTCGACCTTCGCGGCGTGCATGAGGCTCTCGTGGTTGTGCAGTATCGCCTTGGGGAAGCCGGTCGTTCCCGATGAGAAGTATATCGCCGCGTCGTCCTCGTCGGAGAGCAGTATACGCGGCGCGTAGCTCGAAAGGTTCGCCGTCAGATGCAGATAATTTTCCGCGAAACGCGGGCAGCTGTCGCCGATGTAGAATATCAGCTTCACGCGGGGGATCTGCTCGCAGATATCCTCCACTCGGCCGATGAACTCCGGGCCGAAGAAGAGCGCGTCGACGTCGGCGAGCTCGAGGCAGTATTTTATCTCCTCCGCCGTATAGCGGAAGTTGAGGGGGACGGCAAGGGCCCCCGTCTTTAAAATACCGAAATAAAGCGGCAGCCACTCAAGGCTGTTCATCATGAGGATGGCGACCTTGTCGCCCTTTTTGATGCCGCGCGAAAGAAGCAGATTCGCGCAGCGGTTCGCCTTTTCGTCAAAGACGCTCCAGGTGATCTCGCGGCGGTAGCTCTCCGTGGGGCTGGATTCGATCAGCTCGTATTCCTTCCACGTGACGCGGCGCAGCTCCTTGACTTCGGGGTTTATCTCCACGAGCGCCGTCTCGTGGCAGAACTCTTTGGCGTTTCTCTCGAGCAGGTCTGTGATCGGCATTTTTGTCTCTTCCTCCTTAAACTGTGCGTAACCTTTTTCGGAGGGTGGGCATATAAAAATCCCCGTCCTCCTGTTATCCAGAGGACGGGGAATAATCACCCGTGGTACCACCTCAGTTTGACGTCCTCTCACGAAAGACGTCCTCGTCGGGTACTGTACGAAAAGCGCTTTACAAACGTAGTATACCCTGTCCACGATTACGGGCGGACCCGTCGCAGCCTACTCGGGAAGGTCATCAAAGATAAGAGGGACTCCCTTTTAGTGCGCTACTCTTGGAATGTATTTCAGTTCGCCCGTCCACCGCCTCGCACCACCCGGCGGCTCTCTGTAAGACAGCCGGCAGAACCTACTTCTTTCCAGTCATCGCATTTGCCATTATTACATTATAGGATATTCTTGCGCAGAGTTCGATTTATGTCAAGCTCTCCTTTCTATTTATTGGAACAAAACGGGCTATAAAAAAATTAAATTGACTAAAAATAGACAACAGATATCTATGAAATATAATGAATACTATGAAACATAGTTGCATAAAATAGAATAGGAGGAATATCTTTGAAGCGAATCACCGGAAGGTTTTTTGTACTGTTGCTTTGTGCTCTTTTGTTTGCCGGCAGCGCCGAGGCGGGGAATTTCAGCGAATTGCAGGGCGCAATAAATGGAACCAACGAAGGCGCGACTTTGACGTTATCGGATGATTACACATATGATGTCTCAAATGGTGAGACAGAAATAACAGTAGAGGGAATAATTATCGACAAGCCGATAACTATTGATGGAGCTAACCACGTAGTTGACGCTATGGGTATGGCGCGTATCTTTAAAGTTACGGGAACGAATGTTGTATTTAAGAACCTTACGATAACAAAGGGAGGATACGCGGCTGCCGATTCTAAAAAAGGCACCGTCAGTGGCGGCGGAGTTTATGTCGGGCGTAACCTGGTAGTCGCTTTTGATAATGTGAAGATTACAAAGTGCGGCACCGAGAAGGGGGTGCATACGAAGGATGGAGGCGCCGCTCTTTTTATCGACGCCAAAGCTAAGGTGACGTTCAAGAATTGTGAAATATCCGAAAATACGGGAAAAGACAGGGCTGGCGGCATATACTTAATTGGAAATGCAGTACTTGAAAATACAAACATAATTAATAATATATGTGGATCACGCGGCGGCGGTGTTTATGTTGATCCTGGTTTTACATATCCTGAACGCGGGGGCGAATGGGGCGGCAACATTAAAATGTATAACTGCACTGTCTCTGGCAATAGAGGCGGCCGCGGCGGTGGGGTTTATATAAATCCGGAAAACGAGACGCTGAATATTTTTGAAAACTGTACTATAGCGTCGAACGATGTGTCGACTGATGGTGTTGGCAATGGCGGCGGAATTCTTTTTTATTGTGCAAACGGAAAAGCAGTAAATTGCAAAATGGTTGATAATAAAGCAAAACGCGGGGGCGACATCATCCTTGACGTAGCCAGCAATGTCGAACTTGAAAACTGCACCGTCACCGGCAACGAGGCGACCGTCGACGGAAGCGGACTCTACGCCTTTGACGGCTCGCACGATGAAAATGTCATGAAGCGGATCGGCGAAGCGACATTCAAAAACTGTATTATCAAGGGAAACTATGTCGTCAGCGGCGATGTGAAAAACGCGCAGGACATCAGTATCAACTATACCGACGAAGCCACGGCTGAAAAAAGGCGCGATGTAAATAAAGAGAAGTTCCCACCCGATGGCATGATAACGGAAGAGAGCGACCCTGATGAATATCCCTTCTGGACGCACGAGCTCTGGACGGCGCGTTACGACGGTAGATTTACTAGCAGCGGCGGCAACACGATCGGTAAGGTCTTTAGAAACGATAATATAAGGCTGGCCGCCACCGACAAGGTGGAGGCGGTCGAGCCTCCCTACTCGGACGGCTCTTCCGGCTGCAGCGCCGCCCCCTTTCCGCTTCTGCTGCTGGCGTTCGGCGGCGCGGCAATATTTTTCAAAAAGAGGTAGTTACCGGCAATAAACGCAAGATTTTCGATACCGTCCCAAAACACAGTGGACCGCCAATAGACGGTCCACTGTGTTTGTTTATGCGGATGCGAAAAGTTACAGGTCGTAAATATCTTCCTGGGCCACGATGCCGATGCCGTTTTCCGCGAGAAGTTCTATCGCCTTGTCAATGCTCTTGTCCGCGACGCGGAAGACCATATATGCCCCCTGATCCTTGCGTGTCGTGAAGGCGTAGGTGTATTCGAGGTTGACGTTACCCTCTTTGAGTATGTCAAGAATATGGTAAAGCGCGCCCGGCTCGTCGGATACCTCGACGGCGAGCACCGGCGTCACCGCCGAGATGCTGCCAGCATCGGAGAGCACCTTCTGCGCCTTATCGGGGTCGCTGACGATCGTGCGGAGCACGCCGAAGTCGGCGGCCTCGGCGAGCGAGAGCGCCCGCATGTCGATGCCGTTTGCGCGCAGGAGCTCTACGAACTCCGCCAGTTTCCCCGGCTTGTTTTCTACAAAGACGGAAATCTGTTTGACTGTCATGGTCTTTTCCCCCTTCATTGTATAATTCCTCCTTTTATTATAATCAATTTTTCTTTATATCCCTACGGATAATTTATGATTGTTTTCAGCGCCGCGTTTTTTATGTTTTGCCGCGGCTGACCGCGGCGCGGTCCCCTGCCTGTTAATAGAGCTTACGCTTGTCGATAATGCGCACCGCCTTGCCCTCGCTGCGCGGGATGCTCTTCGGTTCGACGAGATGGACCCTCGCGTATATTCCAAGGAAGCCCTTCAAGGCGTTGACAAGCGTCTTTTCGCGCGTTGAGATCTCGCCGAGGGTGTCGCTGAACGTTTCCTGGTTCATCTCAACGTTGATGTCGAGGGTGTCGCTGTTGTTGACGCGGTCGACGATGAGCTGGTAGTTCGGCGAATAGCCGTTGTCGATAAGCACCGTCTCTATCTGCGAGGGGAAGACGTTGACGCCCTTGATGATGAGCATGTCGTCGCTGCGGCCCATCGGCTTCGCCATGCGGACGTGGGTGCGGCCGCAGGAGCATTTTTCGTGGGAGAGCACGCAGATGTCGCGGGTGCGGTAGCGGATCATCGGGAAGGCCTCTTTATTGACGGAGGTGAAGACGAGCTCGCCCTTTTCGCCGTCCGGCAGCACTTCGCCGGTATTGGGGTTGATGATCTCGGCGATGAACTGATCCTCGCAGATGTGCATGCCGCGCTGCTCGCAGCATTCATAGCTGACGCCGGGGCCCTCAAGCTCCGTGAGGCCGTAAATGTCGTATGCTTTGATCCCGAGCTTCTTCTCAATGTCATGACGCATCTCTTCGCTCCAGGCCTCCGCGCCGAATATTCCCGCCTTGAGCTTTATCGTATCCTGCAGCCCCTTTTCGACGACCGTCTCGCCCAGATAGGCGGCGTATGAGGGGGTGCAGCAGAGGATCGTCGAGCCGAGGTCCTGCATGAACTGTATCTGACGGTCGGTGGAGCCAGATGACATCGGCAGCGTGAGGGAGCCCAGCTTATGCGAGCCGCCGTTGAGCCCCGCCCCGCCGGTGAAGAGGCCGTAGCCGTATGAGACGTGCACGACGTCGTCCTTGGTGCCGCCGGCCGCGACGATCGCGCGCGCGCAGCCGTCGTCCCAGGCGTCGATGTCATGCTGGGTGTAAAAGGCGATGACGCGCTTGCCGGTGGTGCCGCTCGTGGACTGGATACGGACGCATTCGGAGAGGGGTTTGCAGAGCAGCCCGTAGGGATAGGCCTCGCGCAGGTCGTCCTTGCTGATGAAGGGAAGCTTGTGCAGGTCCTCGACGCCCTTGATGTCCTCCGGCTTCACGCCGTGTTCGTCCATCTTCTTACGGTAGTAGGGCGAGTTTTCATAGGCGTGGCGGACGGTCTTTACAAGACCCTCGCTCTGCCATTCTCTGATCTGTTCACGTGACGCGCATTCGATTTCGGGCTGGTAATAATTCTGTTTCTCCATTTTTCTCATTTCCTTTCTCGGGTCTCTCCCAAATGTTTTTTAAAAATTTATGCTGTCGCCGGGCAGCAAAAAAGCAGGGCCGCAATGTGCGGGCCCTGCTTCAACGACATATACGCGGTGCGTAGATTCAAATGGCGCTATCTATGAATCAAGCAGTCTTCGCGCAGATCCCGTGAAGAGGACCCGCGCCGATAAAGGAGAACCGTGTGACACGACTGTCAAGCGATGAAGCTGTTATCTTATTCGTCATGTCCCATTGCCTCCTTTCAGATGATTTACATCGATTGTCTTTCAATGGGTGAAATTTTAGATATAAACGGAGCGATTGTCAACCCCCTTAAGTGAATAAACCGGCGGTTTGTCAATTGCAAAAGTAAAAGCGCCCCCAAAGAGAAATGAGTGTCGCGTTAACTTCTGCAAAAAAGACAAGAGAACGCCGGTCGCATTAACTTTTGCAAAGGAGTCATTTTCTTTTTCCTTTCCATCTTTCCCGATCTTATCCTTTTCCCCAACTTGTAACCGCCCCTCCCGCCGGACACTGTTACCTTTATCAGAGACCGAAAGACCACAAAACAAAAGGAGGGCAACAGAAATGCAGAAAAGCAAAAACTTCCACCTGTTATTGACGAAAGAGACGGAACCTCCAGCAGCGTCTCCCGCCGTCCGGCGGCGCTTCGCCGCCCCTTGCGCGCCTCCGCCGCCCGTGCCGCGCCCGCCGCTGCTTCCCGTGCCAAACCTTCCGCCCGCCGTTCCCGCGCCGGACATCCCCCTGCGGCTGCGCGAAATAATCGAGGACTACACCCCGCTAGTACTTGCCACCGCCTGCCGTTATCAGGGGCGCGGCGCGGACCTCGACGACCTCAAGCAGGAGGGCTACCTCGCGCTGATTCGGCTCGTCCCCCAATGCCCCGATATGAAATGGCTTGCCTACTATCTGAAGACCCGCCTGCCGGGGCATGTGCGCGACGCGGCGGCCCGTCTGCGCAGGGCGCGCGCCGAGGGAGGCGCTGGCGGTGGAATAATGACGGATGAATAATCGCGGGAAAAAAATAAAAAGGCTTCACAAACGCCAAAAACTGCGGTAGGATAATGCGCGAACCAACAAAATATCTACAGTAATAATACTTAATCAGGAGGCAAAAAAAGATGAAAAAACGTCATGACGGCCACAGACTAAACCGGAATACCCCCCCCCAGAACTAAAATCAAGTTTACATTATCGATTACCCTCTCTCTTACTCCTTCTCTTACTGTCACTTACACTAGTATTGGGCGCGGCGCGGAACGCCCCGGCGCTGACGAGCGCGGACGTCGTATATTACGGCAGCTATCCGCAGAGCGGGACCTCGCCTGACTTCAAGGTTGAGCCTATACTTTGGCGCGTGCTCGATACGGGCGGTGGACAGTCGCTGCTGCTCTCGGAACTGATACTTGACGCGGGGATAGCATTCAACCCAGATGTCGACCGCGATGATCCTTACGCTTCATGGTGGAGCGAATCGCAGATTCGTCTCTTCCTCAACGGGAGAGAATATGAGCCGTCGGTCTCCGCGGACGTGACGGGAATAAAGGTGACAAACCCGAAAGGCTATTTCTTTTACGAAAAAGCCTTTAGCGTGGGTGAAGGCGGCGGGATAATAAAAGATAAGGTAGACAACAGTGTAAGATATAATTACCATACCAAATTTGACGCAGGCCCGGAGACGGAGGATAAAATATTCCTCCTCTCTTACGCCGATGTCGATCAGGACCCAAGTAATGAAAATCCTGATAAGGCGCTGGGTAAGAAATACGGCTTTGACAGTTACGAGTCGCACATAGCGGAAGCTACCGATTACTATTTGTGGCAGCCAGGCTTCAATCATAAGGATGAGGAAAGTGGCAAAACGTATGGCGTTTGGTGGCTTCGCTCTCCCGGCTACTACACCTACTCTGAGTCCTACCTCTATTATCTCGGCTACATCTACGATAACTACGTCAACGGTAAGGTGCTCGGTATTCGTCCAGCTTTCCGTTTAAATCTCGGTTGTCTGCTCTTTACCTCCCCCGCCGCGGGCGGAAAACAGGATGGCCTCACCGCCTCGCTCCATAAACAGAGCTACACCTCCGACGATAAAGGAAAATACGAACACAAACTGACCCTCGCTACAAACACCTACAAACTCATGTCGGCAGACGTGACCTCTGGAAAGATAACCGCCGCCAGCGTCGACGTGACCTATTCCGGGGCCTCCACCGGCGCGGGCTACTACCTCGCCACCTCCGTCACGAGCGGCGACCGTGCCCTATACTACGGACGGATAAAGAGCCTTGAGGCCGCCGCCGACAAAAACGGAACCGTCACCTTCGTCATCCCCGAATACCACGACGGCGAAGAGGTCTACATTTTCGTCGAGGGCCGTAATAACAACGGCGACTATAAGACTGACTTCGCGAGCGTGCCGATCTGTATCGCGGGAAGCGGCAGGACGATAAAACCGCTCTCCAAAGACGTGGCAGAGCCACGCCCGGATACCGATTCCATAACTGTAAATCCCTCGGCGCTGACCATCGTAAAGGGTTATGACAAAAAACTCACGGTCTCCTTTGCGCCCGAGGGAGCGCTGGAGGAGGTAGCCTGGAGCAGCAACAAACCTGACTTTGCCGCCGTCGACCCCGTGACGGGAGTCGTCAGCGCGCTGAAGGCGGGGAGCGCGGAGGTCACGGCGAAGACGAAGACGAGCTGCGAAGAGGCCTCCTGTACCGTCACGGTGATTGAAAAACCGCTGAATCCCGCTCTGATCCTCACGCCCGCGGCGATGACGGTCAGCAGGGGTATGACGGAAAAGATAACCGCCGTTTTTCAGGATATAACCGAACAGCCGCTGACCTGGAGCAGCAGCGACCCGACAGTCGCCACGGTGGACAAAGAGGGTAAGGTTACCGCCAAAAGCGAAGGAACATGCGTGATAATGGCGGCCACCGAAGACGGCGCATACAGTGCCTCCTGCGAGGTGAAAGTGACGGCGGCGCACCACGGCGGCGGCTCAGGCGGCTGCAGTACCGCCGGGTTTGGCATGTTCGCGCTGCTCATATCGATGCCGCTCCTCTTTAGAAAAAGCGCGGGCCGTAAATAAGCCCCGTAAGGAGACGGCGGAAATAGTTAAAGCGACGAAGGTTCCTGAATAACAAAAAAAGAGGGAGGTGATGTTCACCCTCCCTCTTCTCTTTCCAATATGTATTAGGAGAAATATTACCTCATCGCCTCTTCAACGGCGACCGTCATATTGCCGCGTGTCAACTTGAGATTGACAATAATCTACGCGTAGCGTAGACTATTAGTAGCTCATCTACTAGCGTAGAAGGAGTTTCTGGGGGCGTATTGATAATGCGCTCCCTGCTTTTTATTGGCGAGAATATCTCTCATATCTTTGGCGCAATTTGCGTAGGGAATGTTCATAGTCGATATAATAACCGGTAATTAATAAACAATATTCTTCCCGTTCCTCGGCTACGACGACGTACTTTTCTTCTTCAAGCATTATATGGATACGGTATGTTGATTTCCATGGTTCTTTCCAGAGCTTTATCCCGCTGCAGTCAGGCAGACATTCATTTTTCCGGCAATTATGGTTTTCCATAAAAGCCCTGACCCAACTGATTCTTTCGCTGCGTCTCAGGTCAGGTTCTCTTTCCGTACTGTCCGTAGAGTAATTTTTACAAGTTACATGGTAGAAGGCTTCTTATGAAATTCTTTTGATGCGCTGAATCTTTGACGTTGGTAATCTGTAGCGTTATCTAAAAATCTTATAAACCAAGGCGAAACATGAAATACAGCGGAGCATAAATAAGAGGGGCGGAGATGTCTGCATCCGCCCCTTTGGAATCATACGTTATATTACCTCATCGCCTCTTCAACGGCGACGGCTACGGCGACGGAGGCGCCGACCATCGGGTTGTTGCCCATGCCGATAAGGCCCATCATATCGACATGCGCGGGGACGGAGGAGCTGCCCGCAAACTGCGCGTCGCTGTGCATGCGGCCCATGGTGTCGGTCATGCCGTAGCTCGCGGGACCGGCGGCCATGTTGTCGGGGTGCAGCGTGCGTCCCGTGCCGCCGCCGGAGGCGACGGAGAAGTATTTTTTGCCGTTTTCGACGGCCCATTTTTTGTAGGTGCCGGCCACGGGGTGCTGGAAGCGCGTGGGGTTCGTCGAATTGCCGGTGATGGAGACGTCGACGCCCTCGTGGCGCATGATCGCCACGCCCTCGTTGACATCATTCGCGCCGTAGCATTTGACTTTCGCCTTGTCGCCGTCGGAGAAGGGTTTTTCCATCGTCACCTCAAGCTCGCCTGTGTACTGGTTGTAGAGCGTCTCCACGAAGGTGAAGCCGTTGATGCGCGAGATGATGTAGGCCGCGTCTTTGCCGAGGCCGTTGAGGATGACGCGCAGCGGATCTTTGCGCACTTTGTTTGCCGTGCGGGCGATGCCGATGGCCCCCTCCGCGGCGGCGAAGGACTCGTGTCCCGCGAGGAAGCAGAAGCATTTTGTATTCTCATGCAGCAGCATCGCGGCGAGGTTGCCGTGGCCGAGGCCGACTTTGCGCTGGTCGGCGACGGAGCCGGGAACGCAGAAGGCCTGAAGCCCTTCGCCGATCTTTTCCGCCGCCGCGGCGGCTGTCTTCGTGCCGCTTTTTATGGCGTTCGCCGCGCCGAGGGTGTAGGCCCAGACGGCGTTGTCAAAGGCGATCGGCTGGATGCCGCGCACGATGGCCGCGACGTCTATTCCCTTTTCCAGGCATAGTTCCCGTGTCTCATCGATGCACTCGAAGCCGATTCCGGCAAGGAATGCATTTATTTTGTCTATCCTGCGGTCGTAACCTTCAAAGTTTGCCATTGCCGTTCCCTCCTACTGCCTGCGCGGATCTATGATCTTATCGGCCTCTGCGTAGCGGCCGTATGTGGCGGTGTTCTTCTCAAAGGCCTCTTTCGGGTCCATGCCTTTGCGTATCGCCTCCATCATCTTGCCGAGCGAAACGTAGCGGTAGCCGATGATCTCGCCGTTTTTATCAAGCGCCTGGTCGAGGATGTAGCCCTCCGCCATTTCAAGGTAGCGCGGGCCCTTTTCCAGGGTCCCGTACATCGTGCCGATCTGCGAGCGCAGCCCTTTGCCGAGGTCCTCAAGCCCCGCGCCCACCGGCAGACCGTTGTCGGAGAAGGCGCTCTGCGTCCTGCCGTAGGCTATCTGGAGGAAGAGTTCGCGCATCGCGGTGTTGATCGCGTCGCAGACGAGGTCGGTGTTGAGCGCCTCAAGGATCGTCTTTCCGGGAAGGATCTCCGCCGCCATCGCCGCGGAGTGGGTCATGCCGGAGCAGCCTATCGTCTCGACGAGCGCCTCCTGGATGACGCCGCCCTTGACGTTGAGCGAGAGTTTACAGGCGCCCTGCTGCGGCGCGCACCAGCCCACGCCGTGCGTAAAGCCTGAGATGTCGCCGATCTGCTTTGATTCGACCCACTTTCCCTCTTCGGGAATAGGCGCGGGACCGTGGTTGGCGCCCTTTGCCACACATACCATTTCTTCAACTTCGCGAGAGCACTGCATGTAATATGTCTCCTCCTTAAGTTTCCACTTTTGGAATAAATCTGTCCGCATATTTTGTCTCATGCGGCTGTTTTAACTGCTCCGCAGGCGCGGGATTCGCTGTGCTGCTGTTTTGCGGCGATTAGTAGCCCCACTCGAAATCGGGACTTCCCGCCGCCAGCAGACGCCGCTTCATGTCCTTTGTTATCTCGTCCAGAGCCTCTTCGGTACGTCCCTCGCAGCGCGCGACGAGCACCGGCTGGGTGTTTGAGGGGCGCACGAGCCCCCAGCCGTCGCGGTATATTATCCGCACGCCGTCAACGGTGATCGTCTCAAGTTTTTCCGCGAGAGCCTCCTCCTTCACACGCTCGACGACGCCGAATTTGACGTCGTCGGGGCAGTCGTAGCGCGTCTCGATCGTCGAGGGGTAGATGGGGATGGCCGCCATCAGCTCGGTGAGCGTCTTGTCCGTGTTTGAGATGATTCGCGCCAGCCGTCCCGCGGCGTAGAAGGCGTCGTCATAGCCGAAATATTCGTCGGCGAAGAACATGTGGCCGGAGACCTCGCCGGAGAAAAGGGCGTGTTCTTCGCGCATCTTCGCCTTGACGAGTGAGTGTCCCGCGTTCCACCAAATCGGACGGCCTCCGAGCCTTTCCACCGTCTCCGGCAGCGCCATCGAGCTCTTTACCTCGCAGATGGCCAGCGCGCCGGGATGCTTCGGCAGTATCTCGCTCCAGTAGAGCGCCATCAGGCGGTCGCCCCAGATGACCTCGCCGTTGTTGTCCACCACGCCTATGCGGTCGGAGTCGCCGTCAAAGCCGACGCCGAAGTCCGCGCCGCTCTCCTTCACCGCGGCGATCAGCGCCGGGAGGTTCTCGCGCTTAGTCGGGTCAGGATGGTGGTTGGGGAAGTGTCCGTCTGGCGTGCTGTAGAGCTCCGTCACCTCGCAGCCGATGCGGCGCAGGAACTCCGGCGCATAAAGGCCGCCGGTGCCGTTGCCGGAGTCGCAGACTATTTTGGGTTTGCGCGGACCGAGGGTTATCTTTGAAACGAGCATGTCGATGTATTCGGCGTTGATGTCGGCGCTCTTACAGCTGCCCGGCCTCTCCGCCTCAGCCATGTCGTCGGCCTCTATCATTTTGTATATCGACTGGATGTCGTCGCCCCACAGCGTGGCCTTATCGTAGGCGACCTTCAGTCCGTTGAACTCCTTCGGGTTGTGGCTGCCGGTCACCATGATGCCGCCGCCGACGTCGAAGCGATAGAGGCTCCAGTAAAAGGTCGGTGTCGAGACGAGCCCGATGTCGGTGACGTTGACGCCCGCCGCGTTGAGTCCGCGTGCGGCGGCGGCCTTTATGCGCGGGGTGGAAAGCCTCGCGTCTCCGCCAAGGGTGGCCGCGGTGACGCCGCGGCGCATGAGCCAGGTGCCAAAGGCCCTGCCGATGAGAAATACGTGCTCGTCGGTGAGCTCGGCATCTGCAATGCCTCTTATATCATATTCGCGAAAGATGTGCGCGGGGACAAAACTCATAGTAATACCTCCGTTTCAGCGGTAAAACATTTCAAATAAAGTATATAGCTTTTGCGCGGCTTTTGCAACAGAGAGGTGCGCGAATATAGTCAGCGGCCCGAGGCGTTCTCAGGCCGCTGGCTCAATAGCTGGTATCCCGTCGGTTACTGTCTGCCGACCACCATGACGCCCGTTATCTTCATAATCGGGCCGAGCATCAGCGCCGCCTCGATGTTTACCTTATTGAAGGAGGCGAGGAAGCGGGTTTTGAGACCGAGCGCCTCGGCGGCGAGGTAGACGTTCTGTGACATCGCGCCGGTGGCGATGTAATTGTAATTATCGACGTTCATAGTGCCCTTGCTGACGAAGACCAGGATGCAGGGGGCGCTCTTGGCATAGTCCTGCGTCACGGCGCGGCTTGTCAGCTCCTTTTCCGTGGTCTGCTGCATCAGGGCGTTCTTCTCCCAGTTGTAAAGATAGCCGCCGCTCTTGAGCAGCACATATACGGAGACGTAGGGCTCGCGGCCCATCGCCATCGGCACAGTCCAGCCCTTGGGCTCGCGGTTTTTGCCCGTCGCCGCCCAGAGGATCGTGGAAAGCTCCTTCAGCGAGAGCTCTTCATTGGAGAAAGCCTTCTGCTCGGCCGAGGCCCGGCCGGCGATCGCCTCCATAACGGAGGGGCCGCCGGTTTTATCCGGCTCTACCAGAACGATGTTGCCCGCCATCGCGGCGGAGGCGGCGGCAAGCAGGAGCGCCGCGGTGAGCGATAGTATCTTTTTCATAAGTTGTTCCTCCTTAAATTGTTTTCACCTAAAAAATATTCCATGGCCACTGTGTGATATACCCCAGATATGGCAGTATTTTACTCCCAAATAGCATAGAGAGGACCATTCCCACGCAGAGAAAAGGCCCCAGCGGCACCGCTGTTTTGCGTGTCACCCTCTTCGCGAGCAGCAGGGGGATCACCACGAGGCCGCCGCACATAAAGCCGAGATAGAGAGAGAGAAGCGTCAGCTTGAAGCCCATGAAAGCGCCGATGCCTAGCATCAGCACCGCGTCGCCGAGCCCCATCCGGCCGCGGCTCGCCACGATTATCGCCCCGATCACCCCGAATCCCGCTAGCGCGCCAAAGAGGCCGTCCAGCAGCCCCGGCCAGCCGTGGGCTGCGCGCAGCAGCATGCCGCAGACCGCCATCGCCACCGCCCATGAGCCGCGGCGCATGAGCCAGGTGCCAAAGGCCCTGCCGATGAGAAATACGTGCTCGTCGGTGAGCTCGGCATCTGCAATGCCTCTTATATCATATTCGCGAAAGATGTGCGCGGGGACAAAACTCATAGTAATACCTCCGTTTCAGCGGTAAAACATTTCAAATAAAGTATATAGCTTTTGCGCGGCTTTTGCAACAGAGAGGTGCGCGAATATAGTCAGCGGCCCGAGGCGTTCTCAGGCCGCTGGCTCAATAGCTGGTATCCCGTCGGTTACTGTCTGCCGACCACCATGACGCCCGTTATCTTCATAATCGGGCCGAGCATCAGCGCCGCCTCGATGTTTACCTTATTGAAGGAGGCGAGGAAGCGGGTTTTGAGACCGAGCGCCTCGGCGGCGAGGTAGACGTTCTGTGACATCGCGCCGGTGGCGATGTAATTGTAATTATCGACGTTCATAGTGCCCTTGCTGACGAAGACCAGGATGCAGGGGGCGCTCTTGGCATAGTCCTGCGTCACGGCGCGGCTTGTCAGCTCCTTTTCCGTGGTCTGCTGCATCAGGGCGTTCTTCTCCCAGTTGTAAAGATAGCCGCCGCTCTTGAGCAGCACATATACGGAGACGTAGGGCTCGCGGCCCATCGCCATCGGCACAGTCCAGCCCTTGGGCTCGCGGTTTTTGCCCGTCGCCGCCCAGAGGATCGTGGAAAGCTCCTTCAGCGAGAGCTCTTCATTGGAGAAAGCCTTCTGCTCGGCCGAGGCCCGGCCGGCGATCGCCTCCATAACGGAGGGGCCGCCGGTTTTATCCGGCTCTACCAGAACGATGTTGCCCGCCATCGCGGCGGAGGCGGCGGCAAGCAGGAGCGCCGCGGTGAGCGATAGTATCTTTTTCATAAGTTGTTCCTCCTTAAATTGTTTTCACCTAAAAAATATTCCATGGCCACTGTGTGATATACCCCAGATATGGCAGTATTTTACTCCCAAATAGCATAGAGAGGACCATTCCCACGCAGAGAAAAGGCCCCAGCGGCACCGCTGTTTTGCGTGTCACCCTCTTCGCGAGCAGCAGGGGGATCACCACGAGGCCGCCGCACATAAAGCCGAGATAGAGAGAGAGAAGCGTCAGCTTGAAGCCCATGAAAGCGCCGATGCCTAGCATCAGCACCGCGTCGCCGAGCCCCATCCGGCCGCGGCTCGCCACGATTATCGCCCCGATCACCCCGAATCCCGCTAGCGCGCCAAAGAGGCCGTCCAGCAGCCCCGGCCAGCCGTGGGCTGCGCGCAGCAGCATGCCGCAGACCGCCATCGCCACCGCCCATGAGTCGTAAATGTAACCTGTTTCGAGGTCCGTCAGCGTATTGAAGGCCAGGAAGGGGAGTGAAGCTCCGGCAAAGGCGAGAGCGGGCGTCAGTCCGAAACGCCAAGTAAAAAGCGCCGCGAGCGCGCCGCATGAGAGTTCCGCCGTAAAGTGGCGCAGCGGAATCGGCGCGCGGCAGCTGCGGCACCGTCCCTGAAGGACGACGAAAGAGATGACGGGAATCAGATCGCAGGAAGAGAGCACCCGCCCGCAGCTGTCACAGACCGAACGTTCCCGTCCCCACCATTTTTTCTCCGCCACCGTGCGCATTGCCGCCGCGTTTGCGAAAGAACCGAGGGCCGCGCCAAGACAGAAGCCCAGAAATATATAAATACCGCCGACCATATAGACACCCCAAGCGTAGAGCGATTAAAATATAGATTATATTTTACACGCAACCGCCGATATTTCATAATAAGGAGATGCGAAAATGCCGATCGTTATGGTAAACATCAAAGAGGGGCGCACCGTGGAGCAGAAGCGCGCGATGGTGACGGGTATGACGAAGGTCGTCAGCGAAACGATGGACGTGCCGCAGAGCGCCGTGCGCATCATCATCAACGAGATGAAAGGGGAAAACTTCGCGATCGCCGGCACGCTGGTCTGTGACGCTCCCGCGAAATAGGCAATAAAAAGACAGCAAGAAACGGACGCGGCTATCCTCAGAGGCGGTACGGTATTTGTACCGTATCTGAGAATGGCCGCGGCTTTTGTCGGTTATTTGCGTAAAAATCCTTGCAGGGTCCCTCGGCAGGCCATTCTTGATGTCAATCATCGCCGTCTCGCTGCCACTTAATCTGACAAGATATGGAATAGTAGTGCCGAGTAACGAGATGTCGCCGTCATTGGAATAGTAAAGCCCCTAAAAAATAAAAGATTTCGCAGGCAAACTTACTTTAGCTAAGAAAAAAGACGCTCGCACGTAATGTAGAATTTTCCTTATTTATTTAAGGGCTTATGCTATAATACTTACATTCATAAATTGTCGCGTGTAAAAACGTGTTTAGTTGAAACTATGTCATAGTAGGGCGTCTACCCGGTAGCAATGGGTAGCGCTTTCTTTGTTATGTTAATGATTACTAAGAAAACATATTGCTTATATACCAACTATAACATAGAATAAAAATATAAAAAATAGCTATTGCAAATACAAAATATTAGTTTTGGAGGGTATTTGTTATGGAATATCTTGCTCATATATCCGGTGACTTGACGCGAACGCAGCCTTTGGATGAGCACTTGACGAACACGGCAAAGACCGCCTCGCAATTTGCTGCTGCGATGGGCGAATCTGCATGCGCATATATGATAGGGATACTGCATGATCAAGGTAAGTACCGCAATTCATGGATGTGTTATTTAAAAAAGGCCTCCGGATATGATCCCTCAATTCCTGACGAATTGTGTGAACGTGGCACGCATTCCACCGCCGGAGCCGCTTGGCTGTTAAATAATATGTCACAACCGGAATCTCTGCTTCTTTCATACACAATTCTTGGCCATCACGCCGGGCTTCCGGATTTTTATGATGGCTGCGGGGAGAGTCTGACGTCAAGGCTTTTCGAAGATGGTATATTAAAGGCAGGGCTTCTTGAAGAGATAAATTTCGGCGAAGTAAAGATCCCGGAGGTCGTCTTTCCCTCTCAAAAAATTGCGGAAATGCAGGATGAATATAAGCATCTTTGGGTCAGGCTGATCTTTTCATCTTTGGTGGACTCGGATTATTTAGACACCGAGAAGTTCATGGATAACGATGTAAATGCGGCAAGGGGCACGCGTGCCACGCTTGCACAGCTCAAAGAGAGGTTTGACTCTTTTATGGAGTCCAAATGCGCTTCCGCATCGCAGACCCAGGTCAATAAGATTAGAGCGGAGATACTTAAGCAATGTATTTTGGCCGCTAGGGGTCCTGCGGGTTTTTATTCGCTGACTGTTCCCACCGGAGGCGGCAAAACTCTTTCTGCGATGGCTTTTGCATTGGAACATGCCCTGAAAAATAATAAGCGGCGCGTCATAATGGCCATTCCATACACCAGCATTATAGAACAGACTGCCAAAACTTATAAATACGGAACCGATGACGATGAAAAAATAAAAATAATGAAGGAGCGCGGCGAATTTCTTTTTGGAGAAGAAAATGTGCTGGAACATCACAGCAATATTGACCCGGATAAAGAGCTTTATATGAATTTCCTCGCCTCACAGAATTGGGATGCTCCGGTGGTGGTGACGACCAATGTCCAGCTCTTTGAATCACTTCTTGCCGCGAAGCCTTCCCGCTGCCGCAAGCTTCATAATCTTGCGCATAGTGTCATTATTTTAGACGAGGCTCAGAAGATCCCGGCGGAGTATCTGCATCCGGTATTGTCGGTCCTTAAGGGACTGGTGAAATACTTTGGCGTCACGGTCCTCTTCTGTACAGCCACACAACCGGCACTTACCGGCCAGATTGGTTCATCCAATACATGTATTGAGGGTATCAGCGGGTGTACTGAGATCATAAAGGACCCTGTACGGCTATATGAAGATCTGAAGCGTGTAGAGTATATGGTCTATAAAAACGATATAAATGTCAGATCTTCATGGGAAGAGATTGCTGAAGAGCTGAAAAAAGTTTCGCAGGTGTTGTGTATAGTAAATAAACGCCGAGACTGCCGCGAGTTAATGAAATATATGCCTGAGGGAACAATACAGCTTTCAGGGCTAATGTGCGGCGAAGAGATAAGCTCCATTATTACTGAAATAAAGCAGCTCCTTAAAGAGGGCAGACCTGTGCGTGTTGTCTCAACACAGCTCATTGAGGCTGGCGTGGATTTAGATTTTCCCGAGGTTTGGCGCGCTCTTGCCCAGCTGGATTCAATTGTTCAGGCGGCTGGGCGAGCCAACAGGGAGGGAAGGTTAAAAGATGATTCCGGTAACCCCAGACTTGGCAGAGTCGTTGTTTTCAATCCCGAGTCGGAACCTTTCGGTGAGATAAAGATTGGGGCGCAGATAACGTCCAGCTTGGCGCGCAAAGCCGACTATTTTGATTCCCTATCTGCCGGTTCTTTTAATTTGTATTTCAAAAAATTCTATGCGGAGCACCAAAAACTTGATAAATGTGACTATGAAAAGCTGCTTGTCGATGAAACGGACTGCGGCAGGTTCCAGTTCAGGAGTTTTGCGGAGGAGTTTAAGCTCATTGATACCTCCGGACAAAAAACTGTTTTTGTTCCCTTTGCCGATGGCGAAAAACTGATCTGCCAGCTGCGCGAAGGACATCCGGACCGCAGACTGATGTGCCGGCTGCAGCGTTTCTCAGTAAACATTCCCGTCTGTCTTTTTAACGATATCTATCAGAAAGGAGGCATCGAGGTCGTAAATAATTATTATGTTTTAAACAACGGTTTTTATGAACCCGGTAAGGGGGTGCTTATGGGCGAATTCTATAACTATGACGACCATAACTTTATCTATTGATGAGGAGGGGTGTGGATGGAATTTCATGATCCTGTCTATTGTCTGGAAGTATGGGGAGATTACGCCTGCTTTACGCGTCCGGAGCTTAAAGTTGAACGCGTCAGCTATGACATAATAACACCGTCTTCCGCGAGGATGATTTTTCAGACTGTATTTTGGAAACCGGCGATCAGATGGCAGGTCGAAAGGATTGATCTGCTAAATCCTATACGCTGGATATCTGTCAGACGGAATGAAACGGCAAAGCTGTGTTCTCCTAATGTAAAAAGTTTCTACATTGAGGAGGTGCGGCAACAGAAGTCGGGGCTTTTTCTGCGGGATGTTAGATACAGGATTTTCGCGAGGCAGATATATCTTCCCCCGGATAAACGGCCGCAGGCTAAAAAAGCGATCAGCGAGGAATTCTATGATATGGAGGAGCGTGAGACTAACCGCAGAGACGAGAATCCCGGAAAGTACCATGCTATGTTTGAAAGAAGAGCGAAAAAGGGGCAATGCCTCTTCCAGCCATACTTGGGATGCCGTGAATTCAGCTGTTACTTCAAGCTTATAGCGGAAGCCGCGGCAGAGGCGCCTCCGATACGAGAAACGCGGGATCTGGGTCTGATGCTCTACGATATGGATTACAGCGACGAGGCCGATATCACGCCGATGTTTTTCAGAGCGCAGATGAAGGACGGTACAGTCCTTGTGCCGCAGCCTGAGAGTGAGATGATATACAGATGATATTACAGGCGCTCGCGGACTATTACATTAGAGAATCTAAAAGAAAACAAAGCCGTATAGCCCCCTACGGTATGGAGAAAAAAGAGATCAAGTTCATTATTGAAATTGATGAAAATGGCGATTTTGTTAATTTGATAGACACGCGAACTGACGGTAAAAATGGCAAAATAATTCTTGTGCCAAAATCAATAGGCAGATCCGGCTCTAACAGCTGGCAGACAGCCAACCTGCTGTGGGACCATTATGGATATGTTCTGGGACAGTCTCAGCTTAACAAAGATAATATCAATGCGTCGGGACAGAAGGAGTCTTTTATCGCCAAGCTCGAGTCTTTGCCGGAAGAGTTAAAAGAGAACAGGGAGATCTCTGCCGTCAGGAAGTTCTATAAAGGGGATGGCGTTCGAAAGGTCTTAGAGCATCAGAACTGGCCAAAGTGCCATAAGATACCCGGGTGTAATCTCACTTTTCAGCTTGACGATGAAAGCGTACCTGTGACAGAAAATGTTGAACTTCGCAGATGGCTATCCACTCAAAATGAAGAGCAGGAAAATTTTGACGACAAGACGGGGAAGATAATTGGAAGATGTCTCGTCACCGGAGAAGTCGGTGAAATTGCCAGAACGCATTCTAAAGTGAGGATTGGCGGAAATCAGGCTACTCTTGTAGGATTCCAAAAAGACAGCGGTTATGATTCATATGGCAAAGAGCAAGGATATAACGCACCGATATCTCAAAAGGCGCAGTTCTATTATGTTACAGCTTTAAACACGCTTTTAAATTCAGAGTATAACCGGATGAACCTGGGAGACGTGGTGTTGCTCTTCTGGACGGCTCCTAAAATTCTTACTGACGAGACGGCGGAAAAGGCTGAAAAGGGCGTTAAGCTTATGTGTAGTTCTCTCAAAGACAACGCCAATCTGGGGACTGAAAATGTAAAAAATATTTTTGAATCAATTTTTACCGGTAAAATTCCAAGTGATGTTGGAGACCGTTTTTACATTCTCGGTCTGTCTCCAAACAAAGCCAGGATCAGTGTAGTTTTTTGGAAAAACGGCAGCATTAAAGAAATAGCACAAAACATTCTCCAATACTTCAAAGACATAGAAATTATTAAAAATTCAGAATGGAGGGATATTACATTTAGGGATATTTTATCTTCTTCGGAATATAAGGGGAAAGTTGAAAATGTTCCGCCGAACATGATACCGGCTTTGATATACTCCGTGTTTAACGGTATGCCATATCCATCGGCGCTCTTTGGCCACATTATGGAAAGGGTACGGGCGGAAAGAAATCCCACTGTTTCGCGAGTTGCATTTATTAAGGCGTATCTGAATCGAAAATATAAAAATATAAAAGGAGTTGAAATAATAATGGGCCTCGACAGGGAAAATGTACTCCCAGCCTACAGGCTGGGGCGGCTCTTTGCCGTTCTTGAAAAAATTCAGGAGGAGGCGAATCCCGGGATCAACGCAACGATACGCGACCGGTTCTACGGTGCAATGTCCTCATGCCCGGCCTCCGTTTTTCCCATCTTGATAAGGCTTATGAATCATCATCTGGGAAAGCTCTCGGTGGAACGTAAAAATAAATTAGAGAGTGAAATCACGGAAATATTCTCATCATTGCAGCCGGAGGTGATGCCAAAGCACCTTTACCTGGAGGAACAGGGATATTTTGCCATCGGGTATTACCACGAACGTCAGTATCTATATCCACAAAAAGAAAATTAAAGGAGGATATTGTTATGAGTGAACTTAAAAATAAATACGATTTTATGTTCTTTTTTGATGTTAAGGACGGTAATCCAAACGGTGATCCCGACGCGGGAAATCTTCCGCGCATTGACGCCGAAACTGGCGATGGACTTGTAACGGATGTCTGTATCAAAAGAAAGATACGCAATTATTTCCAGACGGTATCGCCAGATAAGTATGGTTTTGACATTTTTGTAAAGGAAAAGGCCGTCTTAAATAACATGATCGGGGCAATGTACGATGAACAAAACGGCGGCAGGGTTCCCACAACTCCGACCGAAAGCCAGGAATTTGAAGATAAGACGCAGGCTGGGATGTGCAGGAAATATTTTGACATACGGGCTTTTGGCGCGGTGATGAGCACCGGAAATAAAGAAGAGGCAGAGGGTTCTTCCGATGCGGCTGAATCATTAGAGGAAGAAAAAGGCGATAAGAAGAAAAAGGGAGCGGGAAAGGGGAAAATAGTTAAAAAAGCCGGACAGGTGAGAGGGCCTGTGCAGTTTACCTTTTCCAGATCCGTTGAACCAGTTATCGCGCAAGAACACGCAATCACCCGAATGGCCGTGACGAATGAAAAGGACATAGAGAAGGAACGTACAATGGGACGTAAATTTACCATTCCCTACGGCCTCTATTGCGGATACGGTTTTATTTCGCCGCAGCTTGCAGGAAAAACAAGATTCACAGAAGAAGATCTGCAGGAGCTCTGGAAGGCGATGGAAAATATGTTTGAATTTGATCATTCAGCGGCGCGGGGACTGATGAGCCTTAGGAAACTGATTGTCTTCAAACATGATTCAGCGCTAGGTGACAGACCTGCGCAAGAGCTTTTTGACAGAGTAAAATGTGAACGTGCCACAGAAGGTCCTGCTCGCAGCTTCAGTGATTATATAATCAACGTAGATGGAAAATCCAATAAAAAGGTATTTGAAGAGATCCCGGCGAAATCGTAATGTACGCCGATGATGATCTCCTTCTGATATCAGGTCTGCAGCATCTGGCCTTCTGCGAAAGGCAGTGGATGCTCATTCATGTCGAACAGCTATGGGCCGAGAATCTTCTTACCATCGAGGGAGATCATCTGCACACGAATGTGCACCAGATCGGGAGTGAAAGCCGTGGCGAGGTCAAACTCGCCACGGGTCTCCAGCTCCGTTCGTCGGAGCTTGGCCTTTACGGCATAGCGGATATGGTTGAATTCTATCGCGACGACGAAAATGGCGTCATCATACCAAGCTTTAAAGATAAGACAAAAAGATGGAGGCCGTATCCCGTAGAATACAAACGCGGGCGCAGACGTTGGGATATCGCGGACGAAGTGCAGATGTGCGCACAGGCTATTTGCCTTGAGGAGATGTTGTGCTGCTCTATTACAGAGGGCGCTATCTTTTATGGTGAACCAAAGAGAAGAACAAAAATAGCACTTACTGAGGAGCTGCGCAGTGAAGTTGCCGCAAAATGCAACAGGGCGCGCCTTTTGGCCTCCGGCGCGGAGACACCGGCCTATACGCCTGGAAAACAATGTAAAAATTGTTCTATGCGGGAGCATTGCATGCCAGAAGAAACTCATTTGGCGGACAGATCGCGGAAATATTTAGACAATATATTTAAGCAGAAATGTTGACCTTGGGGGAAAGACAATGAAAAGATTGCTGAACAGCCTCTTTGTAATGACCCAGGGAGCGTGGCTTTCCCAAAAAGGAGAAAACATAATAGTTCACCTGAATAAAGAGGAAAGCCGTGCCTTCCCGATTCACATATTTGACTCTGTGCTGTGTTTCGGGCAGGTAAGCGTGACACCGCCGCTTATGGGGGTTTGTGCTGAGCATGGAGTGTCAATCTCTTTCTTCACTGAATATGGGAAATTTTTGGCTTCGGTTCATGGTCCTGTCAGTGGAAATGTCCTCCTTCGCAAAGAGCAATATCGTATATCAGACTCACCGCAGCGCAGCGCCAGCATCGTACGGAGCCTTCTTGCGGCAAAAATAAGCAACAGCCGTGTTGTCCTCCAACGTTTCTTACGGGATCATCCGCAGGGTGGTACTATAGAAAAATTTTTTAGGGAGAATATCGGCCAGCTTGAAGGGTATCTTGCGCAGCTTCGCGACAAAGACAACATAGAAGAGATGCGTGGGATAGAGGGGATATCGGCAAGGCTCTACTTTGATCTGTTTGATAAACTCATAATACAGCAGAATGACGACTTTAAATTCACAGAAAGAAACAGACGCCCGCCAAGGGACAGGGTGAATGCGATGCTCTCTTTCGTCTACACACTCCTTACAAACGACGTAAAATCAGCGCTGCATGGCGTTGGGCTGGATCCCGCCGTAGGTTTTTTGCACAAAGACAGGCCCGGGCGCGCAAGCTTGGCTCTTGATATGATGGAAGAGTTCAGGAGTTGGTGGGCTGACAGATTTGTACTCTCCCTCATAAACCTTAAGCAGGTCAAGGGCTCAGGGTTCACATTTTCAGAAAGTGGAGCCGTTATCATGACCGAGGAGGCGCGCAAAACGGTGATATCCGAGTGGCAGTCACGCAAACAGGACGAAGTGATTCATCCATATACTGGTGAAAAAATTCTGATAGGCCAGCTGCCTCATCTTCAGGCTATGCTGCTTGCACGGCACATACGCGGCGATATGCAGGAATACCCGCCATATATCTGGAAGTAGGAATGAGAGATGCTCGTTGTGGTAAGCTATGACGTCAATGTCAGCAGTGAAGGCGGTGCGAAGCGTCTAAGGAAAATCGCCAAACTCTGTGAAAACCATGGACAGAGAGTCCAGTTCTCTGTCTTTGAATGTCTGGTTGACCCGGTACAATGGTCCGAGTTAAAATTTCAGTTAGAGAAGAGCATTGATAATCAGAAAGATAGCCTAAGATATTACTTTTTGGGAGCAAACTGGCAAAGAAGAGTAGAACATGTCGGAGTGAAAGAACCATATGATCCTCAAGGATTGCTTTTGCTGTAACATGTATATTTGTGTGTGCGCGAACCCCAAGCATCCGAAAAAATGTTAGAGGGCTCGCGCTCTTGTCTATATCTGGCTTATACAAAGTTTATTTAAAAAACGTACCATGAAAAAGCGAACGAAAAGATGCGTTCGCGCAATAAGGGAAATTTTTGTTAAAATGAGTGCCTTTGGAAGCACTGCCGTCACGCCCTCACGGGCATGCTAGTTGAAACATATGTTCGGGGATATCAGGGTTAATTCGGATCGTCACGCCCTCACGGGCGTGCTAGTTGAAACTAATCCCATTTTCGTTAACCTCCCGCTTGTGATAGTCACGCCCTCACGGGCGTGCTAGTTGAAACGTCGTTGTTGTCATCTCATTACCCCCCTCACGTTGTCACGCCCTCACGGGCGTGCTAGTTGAAACAAATAGTTCCGCCTGTCCAAGCTCACGGCGCGGTCACGCCCTCACGGGCGTGCTAGTTGAAACTGCTGTTGAATCTGCTGTAGAAGTCGGGAGTCGCAGTCACGCCCTCACGGGCGTGCTAGTTGAAACATGTACAGTCCGTTTGCATTCTCGCCGCTCTCCACGTCACGCCCTCACGGGCGTGCTAGTTGAAACTTATTCTTGCCCGCGCGGTGGTGAGGCAGGACGAGTCACGCCCTCACGGGCGTGCTAGTTGAAACTATATAACCTTTTGCCGCCAGATCGTGCGAAATTGTCACGCCCTCACGGGCGTGCTAGTTGAAACAAATCTTGCACGTATGGAGGAATTGATTTCCCGTCACGCCCTCACGGGCGTGCTAGTTGAAACCAAGTGCATCTGCAATAAGGCCAACTGATGTGGAGTCACGCCCTCACGGGCGTGCTAGTTGAAACTGACATAATTTCCAATAGTCGTTCCGTCAGTTCCGTCACGCCCTCACGGGCGTGCTAGTTGAAACGTGCCTGTGAAGCCCATCGCAAGAAGTGTGAAACCGTCACGCCCTCACGGGCGTGCTAGTTGAAACCTGATAGACGGGCTTGAAAAACTCCGCACGTTCGTCACGCCCTCACGGGCGTGCTAGTTGAAACCTGATGGACTGCCTGAAACGGTTCGACGGCGTGGGTCACGCCCTCACGGGCGTGCTAGTTGAAACGTGGAATAAGATCGCAATGGTTATTGGGTCCTCGTCACGCCCTCACGGGCGTGCTAGTTGAAACACAGAAACCGGCCAGCCCCAAGTCAGCGAAACCGTCACGCCCTCACGGGCGTGCTAGTTGAAACTAGTTATGTTTACGATAAATATGTGTTTCCAGGTCACGCCCTCACGGGCGTGCTAGTTGAAACTGGTGTGACAAGAATTAAATTAAAGTTTTTATGTCACGCCCTCACGGGCGTGCTAGTTGAAACATAGCGTTCGTATGTGACGCCGACCGCTCACATAGTCACGCCCTCACGGGCGTGCTAGTTGAAACCATTTCCATCCCTATCCACCGCCGCCCGGTGGCCTGTCACGCCCTCACGGGCGTGCTAGTTGAAACATTGAGGCGCGTACTAGCCATGCTCCTAAATCGTCACGCCCTCACGGGCGTGCTAGTTGAAACATGATCGCCAACATCGACCGAGACGTATTCTCTCCGTCACGCCCTCACGGGCGTGCTAGTTGAAACAGTAAAATATTCCTTGACCCTGTCCTGCATCCAGTCACGCCCTCACGGGCGTGCTAGTTGAAACATCCCATTTGTATCGGGCCCGCCATCGGAAGATGTCACGCCCTCACGGGCGTGCTAGTTGAAACGCGTAAATCCCGTCGCGCTCCTTCTCACGCAGATAGTCACTCCCTCACGGGCGTGCTAGTTGAAACTTGTCCAGAACGGGATACCGGCGGCAGTCGAAATGTCACGCCCTCACGGGCGTGCTAGTTGAAACCACTACACCGCCGTCTTTTGCTTCAAGTATTTCGGTCACGCCCTCACGGGCGTGCTAGTTGAAACGATCCCCTTGCGGATTATACGGTTGGCGATCCCGTCACGCCCTCACGAGCGTGCTAGTTGAAACATGTCGTTGAAGCATGTCTGTTTGTACGCTTCGTGTCACGCCCTCACGGGCGTGCTAGTTGAAACAACGTGTCGGGGAAGAAACTGAAAGCGTGTATGGGTCACGCCCTCACGGGCGTGCTAGTTGAAACTCACTTCCTTAAAAAATAATAAAGCCCCGCCAGTTGTCACGCCCTCACGGGCGTGCTAGTTGAAACTTTGCGATATCGGAGATGCGCAGCGAAAGAAGGTGTCACGCCCTCACGGGCGTGCTAGTTGAAACCCGTAAATTGGCACATGAATTATTTTGCCCGAGTCACGCCCTCACGGGCGTGCTAGTTGAAACAGTTATGTTTACGATAAATATGTGTTTCCAGCTCGTCACGCCCTCACGGGTGTGCTAGTTGAAACTTCTTCAAGGTAGCCGAGTTCCCAGGCTGTTTGGTCACGCCCTCACGGGCGTGCTAGTTGAAACTATGACCATGCGTCCGAATGGTTCGGCTTCGGGGGTCACGCCCTCACGGGCGTGCTAGTTGAAACTCGACACAGGCTTTGCCTATTACGTGGCAGACCGTCACGCCCTCACGGGCGTGCTAGTTGAAACATGTCGTTGAAGCAGGTCTGTTTGTACGCCTCGGTCACGCCCTCACGGGCGTGCTAGTTGAAACTGTATTATGTTGCCGTGTTCGTCAACCAGTGATAAGTCACGCCCTCACGGGCGTGCTAGTTGAAAC
>NZ_JAJBUX010000118.1:61341-62453 GCF_020860125.1 Cloacibacillus sp.
GCCGTGTTCGTCAACCAGTGATAAGTCACGCCCTCACGGGCGTGCTAGTTGAAACGACACACAGGCAACGGGAGGTCTTCGGCGCTCGGCCACGCCCTCACGGGCGTGCTAGTTGAAACTTACCATTCGGCAGCCGCATAGAGCGGTGGAGCTTGTCACGCCCTCACGGGCGTGCTAGTTGAAACTTGGACAAGATCAAGGAGGGCTTTTCCGGCGGCGTCACGCCCTCACGGGCGTGCTAGTTGAAACACCTACGGTAAAGGGAGCCGAGGCTCCCGCCGATGTCACGCCCTCACGGGCGTGCTAGTTGAAACACCTGGTCTTTAGGGCAATCATGGAAGTAGAAGCGTCACGCCCTCACGGGCGTGCTAGTTGAAACATCGAGGTCGTGCTCGAAGTCTGACTTTGCGATGTCACGCCCTCACGGGCGTGCTAGTTGAAACAATACATACGTTTTCATCTTGTGCCTCCTGTAGTCACGCCCTCACGGGCGTGCTAGTTGAAACTCTCTCAGCCGCCGAAACGCGATCCGGAGCCGGAGGTCACGCCCTCACGGGCGTGCTAGTTGAAACACGAGGGGCTGTACCTCTCACTCGCCGAGCAGCCGTCACGCCCTCACGGGCGTGCTAGTTGAAACGTCCCGGAGAGAGCGGGCACCACCCTCACCTTGGTCACGCCCTCACGGGCGTGCTAGTTGAAACGCTTCACGCAGCCCGCGCTTTTCGGCGAAAGTGTCGTCACGCCCTCACGGGCGTGCTAGTTGAAACATTTAGAAAATATGATCCGTATTAACCCAATTAGTCACGCCCTCACGGGCGTGCTAGTT
The DNA here is from genome assembly GCF_020860125.1 of Cloacibacillus sp. Classification (NCBI taxonomy): domain Bacteria; kingdom Thermotogati; phylum Synergistota; class Synergistia; order Synergistales; family Synergistaceae; genus Cloacibacillus; species Cloacibacillus sp. The sequence goes on from NZ_JAJBUX010000118.1 coordinate 62,168, forward strand.
GAAACTTCTGTCGTGGCGTAAGAGAGCTCGGCCTCCTATGTCACGCCCTCACGGGCGTGCTAGTTGAAACTACCCATTGCTGGTAGGCGATGCCCATGCGGTGTCACGCCCTCACGGGCGTGCTAGTTGAAACCTTTGTGCTATAAGATATAAGGCACAAAGGAACGGTCACGCCCTCACGGGCGTGCTAGTTGAAACGCTATGTGTAAGTGGCACATAGACAACTTGTAGTAGTCACGCCCTCACGGGCGTGCTAGTTGAAACCTGGCGACGCGATAAATTACCT
>NZ_JAJBUX010000118.1:62553-111675 GCF_020860125.1 Cloacibacillus sp.
TAGTCACGCCCTCACGGGCGTGCTAGTTGAAACCTGGCGACGCGATAAATTACCTGCACCCAGCGTCCGTCACGCCCTCACGGGCGTGCTAGTTGAAACCCTTGTGCATTTCTGATAGGTTACTTTTTTTCCGGTCACGCCCTCACGGGCGTGCTAGTTGAAACAATTCAGCCTTTTATCCAGCATGGGGTCGTCATGTCACACCCTCACGGGCGTGCTAGTTGAAACGTGCCGGAGTCCCGAAGTTGCCGAGCTCAAAGCGTCACGCCCTCACGGGCGTGCTAGTTGAAACTCCTGCGCCGACTGTAGGTAGCGCGGGAATTTCGGTCACGCCCTCACGGGCGTGCTAGTTGAAACAAACTAACAGAGGCTACCATCCTCTGACGTTAGGTCACGCCCTCACGGGCGTGCTAGTTGAAACACGGCACCAGTCGGCATAGGTGGTACGCGATGTGTCACGCCCTCACGGGCGTGCTAGTTGAAACCATCAGCCCGAGCGTCATACCAAATACGGTCAGGTCACGCCCTCACGGGTGTGCTAGTTGAAACCGGCAACGAAGGAGGCTTCCACGCGATCTTGGACGTCACGCCCTCACGGGCGTGCTAGTTGAAACCCTCCGCGGTGGCGCTTCATCTCAATAAACAGGTCACGCCCTCACGGACGTGCTAGTTGAAACGCAATGCTGGCGGTTATCGTGCGCGTGCTGAGACATCACGCCCTCACGGGCGTGCTAGTTGAAACACCCCCGAAGAGAGCAGGAAGCCCCGCCAGCTCGTCACGCCCTCACGGGCGTGCAGTTGAAACTCACGCATATATGCCACGCGAATATGGAAGCATCAAGCGGTAATAATACACATACCGTCTTTGCCCTATGCCTCCTGTACCGCGCCCTTCATGGACATCGCTATCAGGTGCGAGCGGACGAAGCCGTAGCTGCGCAGGTCGTCGAGGAAGTTGTGCATGCGTTCTTTTGATGAGAAGGCCGCTTCGATGAGGAAGTCCAGCTCGCCGTAGATCTCCCAGAAATGGATGACGTCGGAGGATGAGCGCAAAATGGGGATGAGGATGTCGTTGGGCTTTTTATCGTATTTCTGGCCGCTGTTGAAATTGAAGCTTATCATCACGTGGAGCGCGCGGCCCAGCGCGTCTGTGTCTATCTCCGCTTTGTAGCCGGTGATGACGCCGTTTTCTTCCAGGCGCAGTATTCTTTCGCGCACCGCGGGGCGCGTCATGCCAACCGTTTCGCCGATCTCTTTGTATGTCTTTCTCGCGTCCTGCTGAAGCTCCCGCAGGATCTTCCAGTCGGTCGAGTCCGGATTATTTTTGTTCGCCGCCATCGCCGTCACCTTCCTTCGCCCCTATGTTACCCGTAACGCGGCCTTTGTTCAATTTCCCGGTATAAAAATGTTTTTGCCTTACAAACGGAGGCGAAAGTTGTTTTCTCCTTTCGCCGCGGTATTTATTTACCGGCGTTTTTAGGGGAAAATAATGACGATAGGAACAGTGATGACGGCAGATTAAAAGGAGTGGTGGGAATGGGTGAAGAGAAGACGGCGATAACCTCCGCCTGGGATAATATCAATTTTTGCAGCTGCGTCGATCGCGAATGCCCCAATAATCCGGCTAACTGCACGCTGGGCTGCACCCCCTGCGTGGAAGAATGTCTCAGGCAAAATGAGATACCTGCCTGCTTTTTCAGAAAACAGAAGCCTGATATGGACCGCAAGCAGGATTATTCCTTTGAGGGTTTCGCCAGGTTCACGCTGGGCAAATAGCTGATATTTTCACATACAAAGGGCGTCCCATTGAGGGGCGCCTTTGTCGTTTTACTTGCTGGTGTTCTCTGTTTTTAAAGAGAGTCGGCGTGCCGCACTGTCTCCATAGCGTCTTTCGCGTAACGGTCAGCGCCGGTGTATTCGGCGAGGCTCTCGGTGAGCACCGCGCCGCCGACGATCACCTTGACGTCGGGGCATTCTTTTCTTAGAAGCTCTATCGTATCTTTCATGCTGGCGACGGTGGTCGTCATCAGCGCCGACAGTCCGACGAGCTTCGCGCCCGTCTCCCTCACCGCTTCTAGTACGCGCTGCGGCGGGACGTCTTTGCCAAGGTCGGTGACGTTGAAGTTGTAGTTTTCGAGGATCACCTTCACGATGTTTTTGCCGATGTCGTGGATGTCTCCGTGGACGGTGGCGATGACGATCTTTTTGCCCTTCTGCGTGTCGCCGCCGGTCTTTACCAGCTCCGCGCGCAGCACCTCAAAGGCCGCCTTCGCCGCCTCGGCTGATTTTATGAGCTGTGGCAGGAATATTTTCCCGTTCTCGTAGTCTTTGCCGACTGCGTCGAGCGCGGGAATGATCTCTCTTTCCACGATCTCAAGCGGCGGATGTTTGATGAGCAGCGTCGCCGCCGCCTTTGCCGCCTCGTCTTTCAGGCCGCGCGCGATCGCATAGCCGATCTGAGGCGTATCTTCCTTGACGGAAGTGGCCTGCTGCGGCGCGGCGGCGCCATATTTTTCGATGTACTCTTTTGAGTCGGCGTCCTGTTCGAGCAGTACGCGCGCCGCGGCTACGGTCTCCGTCATTCCCGCGTCGCCGGGGTTCATTATCGGCGCGTCGAGCCCGGAGGCGAGCGCCATCGCCAGCATCGTCCGGTTGATTATCGGGCGGGCTGGAAGGCCGAAGGAGACGTTGCTGACGCCAAGCACCGTCTTTACGCCGAGCTCGCGCTTTACGAGCGAGATCGCCCGCATCGTCTCGTGCGCTTGGTCGGGCTGGGCGCTGACCGTCATCATGAGGCAGTCGATGAAGATATCCTCTCGCCTCAGCCCCGCAGCCTCTGCAGCCGCCACGATGCGGCGCGCTATCGCCAGGCGGGCCTCCGCGTCCTTGGGGATGCCGTTCTCGTCCAGCGTGAGGCCGAGCACCGCGCAGCCGTATTTTTTCGCGATCGGCAGCACCGCGTCAAGCGATTCCTTTTTCCCGTTCACCGAGTTCAGCAGCGGCTTTCCGTTATATATGCGGGCGGCGCGTTCGAGAGCTGCGGGCGAGGCCGAGTCGAGCTGCAGCGGCAGGTCTGTCACGGCCTGGATCTCACGCACCGCCTCGGCGAGCATTGCCGGTTCGTCGATGTCCGGCAGCCCCATGTTTATGTCGAGCACCTCTGCGCCCTGCTCCTCCTCACGGATCGCCTCGCGCAGCACGAAATCCATATCGTGTGCCCGCAGCGCCGCCTGGAGAGCTTTTTTGCCGGTGGGGTTGAGCCATTCGCCGATGACGGTGACGCGCTCGAAGCGTGCCTGCCGCGAGGGCGAGCAGATGCCGCCGCGCGGGGCCGCCGCCGTTTTGACTGGAGCCATGCCGCTTATCATCGATTTTGTAAGTTTTATGTATTCCGGCGTCGTGCCGCAGCAGCCGCCGACGAAACGTACCCCTTCGCCAACGAAATTTTTTACGCAGGCGGCGAACTCCTCAGGCGTGATGTCGTAGCGCGTCACGCCCTCTTCCATCACCGGCAGTCCGGCGTTGGGCTGGACCAAAACTGGCAGGCGCGTCGCGGCTAGGATGCGGTCTACGACCGGTACGAGCTGTTTGGGGCCGAGCGAGCAGTTTACCCCGAGGGCGGAGACGCCGAGCGCCTCGAGCGTCATCACCATTGACTCCACCGAGGCTCCGAAGAAGGTCGTCCCGTTTGCCTCGAAGCTCATCGTGGCGAATATGGGCAGGTCGGAATTTTCTTTCGCGGCGATCACCGCCGCCTTCAGCTCGTAGAGGTCGGTGAAGGTTTCAAGAAGGATGAAGTCGGCTCCCGCCGCCGTTCCCGCGCGGATAATTTCCGCGAATACTGCCACCGCTTCGTCGAAGGGCAGATCTCCCGCCGGCTGGAGCACTCGTCCGCAGGGTCCGATGTCGAGCGCCGCGTATTTTCCCGGCGCGCCGCCGATGGCTCTCTTGGCGGTCTTTACCCCCGCCTCTACCATCGCCGCGAGTTCCATTCCCGCCTTTTCGGCCTTGAAGCGGTTCGCGCCGAAGGTATTTGCGAGAATGACGTCGGCTCCTGCCGCGAGATATTCCCGGTGTATCGCCTCTATCGCCTCCGGAGCGGTGACGTTGAGCGTCTCCGGCACCGTTCCCAGCTCAAGGCCGCCTCTCTGGAGCATCGTCCCCATCGCGCCGTCGAATAACAAAATTTTATCAAGCTCTATCACCGCAGTAAGCTCCTCTCTTTCTGTATGGGCAGGCTCCTGCGGCGGCGCAGGCCGCGCAGCTCCTGTATCTCTTCTGCGGCCTGTCGGCGATGCCGATGATGGCCGTCACGGATTTTATCGGTACTAGCATTCCTGAATGGGTAAGAGAGAGTCCGATGGCCCTTCCCGCGTTGAGCGCCTCAATTATCTTCGCGGATTCGGCGGGCTCTACGCCGGAGTAGCCGGGGCTGAAACGCATCGTCAGCCAGATCTCACCTTTGACGGCCACCAGCGCGGTGCGCGAGGCCTCCGCCATGATCGCCGGTTCTGTTTCGTCGCAGAGCCTCTCTATCTCGGCGGAGGCGCAGGCGTCGAGGATCATCGCCCTGGAGATCGATTCCGTCTGTGTGCGTGTGATAAGCCTGTCCACGCCGCTCCCCAGCGTCGCCGCGAGCAGTGCCGCCCGCCGCAATTCTCTGCATAATTCAACAAGCGCCGCACCATGCAGCCGCAGCTCCGGCGTTATCTCTACGGTGTCGTCATCTGCCCTGATATCGAATATTTTATATACGGTTCGCGGAGACGAATGACGCAGAAGCTCCGCGTAACAGTTCTCCATCTCGGCGGAAAGCTCCGCCTGCGGCTCGCCGGATACACCGAGCAGCCGCAGCGCCTCGGCGCGGACGGAGGGCGGCAGTTTGCCGTCAGCCACGTTTTACCCTCAGCGAATATAACACGCCGCGGATGTTTTCGCAGATGCGCTTGGCGATGTCGGGCTGATTCATCGTATAGAGGTGGATGCCGTCGACTCCCTCGGCGAGCAGGTCGATTATCTGGTTCGTCGCGTAGGCGATTCCCGCCTCGCGCATCGCCATGCTGTTATGGCCGTAGGCGCGGATTATCTTCTGAACCCCCTCGGGAACCGAAGCGCCGCACATCGAGACCATGCGGTTTATCTGCGTCGGAGAGGTTATCGGCATGATGCCAGCCTCGATGGGCGTCGTGACGCCGAGCTTTCTCGCCCTCTCCCGGAAGCTGTAAAAGGAGGCGTTGTCAAAGAAGAGCTGGCTGATGAGCACGCTGACACCGCACTCGCACTTTGCCTTGAGGTGTTCCAGGTCCTCCTGCATCGAGTAGGCTTCGAGGTGTTTCTCAGGATAGCAGGCGGCAAAGACACGAAAATCATAATTGTCGTTGATGAATTTTATCAGTTCGCTCGCGTACTTGAAATCCTTCGTGCCCTCGTTGTTGATATCGCCGCGCATCGCGAGAATATTCTGGATACCCTTTTCCTTCAGCTTGTCGAGCGTGGCGCGCATCTCTTCGCGGGTGCTGCCGACGCAGGTGAGGTGGGCCAGCGCCGGGATCGCGTAATCGCGCTGGATGCGCGAGGCGATCTCCGCGGTGTTCTCGCGGCTCGTGCCGCCAGCGCCGTAGGTGACGCTGATAAGGTCGGGATCGAGGCTCGCGAGGGCGTCCACCGTGCTGAATATCTGGGAGAGATCTCCCGCCCCCTTGGGGGGGAATATCTCAAAGGAGAAGGTGGGCTTGTCAAGTTTGAAGAAGTTTTTCATCGTCGTCTCCTGCCTGTCATGTAATAATAAAATATATAAAAACACGCTCCGGGCCGGTCAAGAGAATTGGCCGCCCCGGATTTATCCCTGCCGGCTGTTCCTTCGCAGCGCCGCCACGGCCTGTTCCACTATCTGGGCGGCCCCGTCCTCGGTGTTCGGCGGCGCGATGATATCCGCCGAAGCCTTTACGATCTCCTTCGCGTTGCCCATCGCGACGCCGGTACCGGCCCAGCTTATCATCTCGATGTCGTTCACGCCGTCTCCGATCGCCATCACCTCTTCGCGCGCGATCCCGTAGTGTTCGCTGACCCGCTCCAGCGCCTTGGCCTTATTGACGGTGGGGTGGACCATCTCAACGAAGGCTCCCCATGAGGTGGCCTGATAGATCCGTTCGCCGAACTCTCCGCGCACGGCGGCGCACATCCGTTCAAATTCCGGCTGGTCGAAGGAGATACCGAGCAGCTTCGCGGAGTCCAGTCCGCACTCCCAGAAATCCTCTCCGAGTTCGACAGCCCGCAGCCCGCAGATATTTTCGTAATATGTGCAGCGTTCGTCGGCGCGGTCTTTGACGACGAGCTTATCGTCGGCGTATATCTGAATATACCAGCCCCGTTTTCTGAAAAAGTCCAATATCTCGCGCGTGAGCTCCCTGCCGAGAGTTTTTTCATAGACGGTCTCACCCGATATCGGATCGCGTATCAGCGCGCCGTTATAGAAGATAGAGGTGCTTTCGATGCCGATGTCGCGGATATGTATCATCGCGGAAGGGTACATGCGCCCCGTCGCCGCGACGACCCTTATGCCGCTCTCCTGCGCCGCGCGCAGCGCCTCTTTGGTGCGCCGGGTCAGGCGGCTGTCGTTGTCGAGCATCGTGCCGTCCATGTCGAGGGCGATAAGTTTCGGAGTCGTCATATCGCCGCCCACACCATCAGTGAGGCCAGCTCCGCCGCCACCGCCGCCGCCCCCATAACGTCACCGTTCACGCCGCCGAGGCGTCTGTTCATGTGCAGGGCAATAACGAAGCCGATTACCGCCGATACCGCGGCGCAGACGGAAAAATGAAAAATAGAAACTGGTAAAAAGATGACGAGGCAGAGCGCCGATATAAAAAGGTCATAAGAGGTGAAGGTGTCCACCCAGCCCTTGCCCATCCCATATTCCCAGGGATATTTCCCGAAAAATGCCGCGACGTTTTCCGCGAAGCGGGCCGCCGCCGCCGAGGTGACGCAGGCCGCCAGCCGCATATCGGGAGAGACCGTGGCGAGCAGCGAGGTCCAGAGGCCGAAAGCGATTATAAGCGAAGCGCCGCCGAAGGAGCCGAGACGGCTGTCCTTCATCACCTCACGCAGGCCGTCGCCGGTGCGTCCGGAGCCGATGCCGTCCCACAGGTCTCCCCAGCCGTCGAGGTGGAGCGCCCAGCCGATGAGAAAATAAAATGCCGCGCCGACCCAGGCGCTTGCCAGGGCATTAAGGCCCAGTACCGAGGCCGCCGAGACCGCGAGTCCGGTGAGCAGTCCGAGCAGCCCTCCGGCAAGCGGCGCGAGCGCCAGCGCGCGGTTCCCATTGGGAACCGTTTCCGGCCACCATTCCTTGGGCAGTGGGATACGCGAAAGCAGCGTCCATATAACGATGAAGCGCGCCGCGAAATCCCTCTTAAAGCCCTTGTCGTGAAGCTCCCCGTCAAGCTTTCTCGAATACTCCCTTAACTTTTCACGATAGTCGTCCATTGGGTTCACCATCCATAATAATTCCGTTATCATGCCGCGCCGGGCACGGCCATGTTTTATAGTTGATCATACAAAAATAACACGGTCAGTGCGGCAGAGTTTACGCCGTCCCGCCGCCCTTTATCCAGAGTGGGCAGCCGGCGACCACCAACGCGACATTCTTCGCGTATCCGGCGCAGAGCTGGTTCATACGTCCCTGCAGGTCGCGGAAGCGACGTCCCATCAGATATGGCGGCACGAGGCCGAAGCCGACCTCGTTGCTCACTATTATAAGCGAAGCGCCGCCGCCCACGCTCCCGCAAAGCTCTCTAGTGAGCGAAGCGATCTCCCCTTCGCGCTCAAACCAGGCCGCTTCGTCCTCTCCCTCTGATTCAGGGAAAGAGAGGAACAGCCGCGTCAGCCACATAGTCAAACAGTCCAGCAACAGCAGGCCGGAGGCCGAGGCGACGGCGCGCAGCAGCTCCCGCGGCTCGCCCTCCCAGGTGCCCCATTCGGCGGGCCTGCGGCTCCGGTGTATCTCTATACGCTTCTTCATCTCGCCGTCCCGGCAGTCAGCGGTGGCGAGATAGGTGACATGTTCTTTCTGACTAAGGGCGAGCTCCTCGGCGAAGGTGCTCTTCCCGCTCCTCGCACCGCCGAGGATGAGCGTGATCTCTCCCATCGCTACAGACCGAAGTCAACGTTCTTGAGCAGATTCTCGAGTGTCTGCTCGAAAACCTGTCCCTTCGCGTCGCCGCCGAGGTCGCCGTCTCCGGGGCCGACCGGTATCTCGAATTTGAAGCGGAAGGTCGTGTTGCCGTCCTGCGTGAGGCTCTTCTCATCCGGGTCGCTGTTGCTGGTCGGTATCGAATCCTTCGCCGAATTCTGGCGCACCGCCCGCTGTACCTTCACGTTATAAAAATCGGGAGCAGTTATCGTACCGCCGATATTCATCGTCACAAAGCGGAACTCGTTCTTCGCGAAGCCTGAAAGAACGCCGCCGAGCACGCTTTGCAGCACCTCGCCCTTATCGAGCTGTCCAGAGGTGTAATCAAGACCGGCGGAGACTAATCCCTGAAAGGCCCCGATGAGCGAATTCAGCGCGCGGATATTGACCTTGCCCATCGCGAAGAGGCTGATATCCTCCTTGCGGCTGATATAGCCGTCAAGCATCACATAACGGTAGAGAGGGTCGTTCTTCGGCGCCGTCGCCTGGCTGCCGGGGAGGATGTTGAGATCTCCGCCGTCATAGGTGAAGGTCGCCTGCACCGAGTCATAGCGCAGTGGCTTGCCGCCCGTAAACTTCTTCGCCGTTTCGAGGACGTCAAAGCTCGTCACCTCTCCCTTATGCAGGTAGAGGGCGCCGCCGGCGTGTACCGTCGATTCGCGGCCAAATTCGCCGCCGCCGCGTATCTTAAGGTCTCCGAGTCCCGATATCGACCCCTTTAACTTGGGCGCCGCCTGCTTCACGAGCATCTGCACATCAGTGCTCAGCACCGTGAGATTGCCGCCCCATTCGCTGTTCTTGAGGTCGAAACCGACGCCTCCCGTGAGCGTTCCGCCGTTGGTGGAGGCGTTCAGGTCTTCTATCATTATGTAATTCTGCGAGACGAAGAAAGGCGCTTTGATATCTTCAAAGCGTATCCCCATGAGCCTCATCTTCGGAGCGGAAAATACCCCCGTCCCCGTCAGCTCGGAGAGCTTGCCTTCGCCCTTCATCGAAAAATCGGCGACGCCGCCGAAGCGTGAGCGGAAATTCTCCGGCAGATAGGCGCCGAACTGGCGCATGTCTATCTTTTCTCCCTTTATATTGAACTTTCCGCGCCAATCATTCTCATCCTCGTAAAAATGTCCGTAGGCCTTGAAAGTCCCGTTCTTGAGCAGCGCGTGCGCGTCGCTGATCACGATATCCTTCAAAGAACCGTGATACTGGACCTCTACGATTGGCAGCAGGAAGCCGCGGTAACGGAAGGGAGCGATACGTCCCGAACCGTCGAACTTGGGATCGCCCACCGTCCCGGAGACCTTGATCTCCGTTTCGATCAGCCCCTGCACCGTGCGGACCACCGGCAGGTGCCTGCGCAGCAGCTCGTAGACATTCAGCTTTTTGACCGAGGCCACGAGATCCAGCTTCGCGGTGGAGAAGGGCTCTCCCGCCCCCGGCATCTCTATCCTGCCGCTGCCCGTCGTCGCGCCGTTGAGAAACACACCGTCGGCCTTTTTAATCAGGATCTCCCGCGGATTGCCCTCGATGGCACCGTTTATCTTCTGCACCTTAAAATTACGCCAGTGCACGTTGTCTCCTGTGAAATCAAAGCTCCAGTCAAGGCCGCCGCCCGCCGCCGAACCGGCCGTCACCGTGCCGGAGACCTCGCCGCCGATATCCTCGCCCGCCTTGAGCAGGCCGTTGATTATTGAGAAATCTACGCGGGAGACCTTGCCGTCAAGCTTCCACGAAGTCGGGCTCTGAGTGCCGTCCGCCCGCTTTACGGGCAGCGCGACATTACAGGCCAGCGTGCCGCGTCCGCCGCCGGCGTTTATATTTATCGGGTCCATGCGCAGAGCGTTCCCCGAATATTCAATATTCATGCCGAGCTTCGCCAGCCGCAGATCGCGGAAACGCGCCGCGCCTGTGCTGACACTGGCTTTGACGACCGGCGACTTCGGCGAGCCCGTGAGGCTCCAGCTCCCGGAGGCGACGCCCTCCACATCAAGCGTCTTCAGCACTGAAAGCAGCGGATAAAAGCGTTCGGCGTCCACATTTCGGAAAGTCCCGTCAAAGCTGAGCTGCTTATCCGCCGAGACAGCGAAGGATGCCGCTCCCTTTGCCGTTATCCGCGCGCCGTTCCACTCCGCCGAAGACTTAAGCAGCGAGACCTTTTTATCTCCCATGCTGTAAGAGGCGGATAGACTGATATCGGAGACCTTGCCGACCTTATCGGCGGTTATCAGCGGCGAAGCCGCCTCCGCGCCGACCACCCAATGGCCGATAAGCCCCCTGCAGCTTCCCTTAAGAGAGACACTGCCGCTCACCTTGACATTTTCCGTCTGCGGCAGGCTCTTCAATATCTTTTCAACGGGGAAGCCCTCTGTGGAAAAGGCGATATCCGTTGGCACCTTCTCGCCAAAGCTGAGCATTCCCTTTAGCGCGAGGGCTCTGCCTCCGGCGGTCGCCGACATATCGAGCACCCCGGCGGGCTGACCGTTAAAGACGGCGCTGCCGTGAAGCCTGTTAAGGGCGATATCCTGATAACTCAGGTCGGAGGGTGCCATGTCTATGCGTCCGACAAGGGCGTTGAGCGGCCCCTTGAGGTCCGCGCTGAGAGAGGAGATACTGCCCTTGAGGAAAAGCGCCCTGCCGGCCGTCTCCTTCTCGAACTGCGCCGTCCAGTCGGCGAACTTCAGATTCTTAACATCTGCCTTAAGCGTGAGATAGCTGTCCGCGGAGGTCGTATTCAGGCTGAAACTGCCGGAGAGGGATGAGTCGAAAATCTTCCCCTGTCCCACCTCCACGCTGATCTCGCCGGGGCGGTAGCTCCACTTTGTCTGCACCTCTTCCAGCGGGATACCGCGGATGACGGCGTTGTGAAGACTGCCGCTGCCCTCTGTGACGATGTTCCTGCCGCTGCCGGAAATCTTGGCGCTGCCGGAGAGCACGCCGCGTACGCCGTACCTCTCAAGCGCCGGCACTAGGTCGGCCACCGTGGTAAGATTTAGCTCCTTCAGCGATATCTGCATATCCATCGAGGGATAAAGAGCGCCGGAGAGCGAAACGCCGCCGTCCTCCAGACCGGCGGAGAAATTGTCGGCGTGCCACACTCCCTGCGATTTGCCGATCGAGCCGTTCACGGAAAAATCCTTGCTCTCCACCGTTCCCTTTACGTCGAGATCATAATTCAGCGAATTCTTGATACGGATGCGGCTGGGCTTGAAATTAATCGTACCCCACTCCGTCCTCAGCGTGTTGTCGCTGATCATGACGGTGTCGATAGGGATATCCGTCGGTCCGTCGGACTTCTTCTCCGACTTGGGCATCAGCTCCTGCAGCGCTTTGAGCGAAGTATCCACGCCGTCCAGGCCGATAAGCGAGACGCGCGGACTGCCGGAGAGCACGCTTGGCAGAGAAATATCCACGCCGATATTCCTTATAAAAAGCAGCTTATCGCCGGAACGGGATATCTCGACATTCGAGGCGGTGAAGCCGGTGACGGGGTTTCCCTGCAACGGGGACATCGTGACCTTCAGATTCAGCTGCTTCTCCGCCGCCTCCTCCACCTTGCCCTGCACGAACTCTCCGAGGAAATTTGTATTTGATAAGACAAAGCCTCCCCCCGCGATCAGGACGATAAAAATCGCCACGCCGATCATCCATTTTCTTGCCGCTGACCTTTTGTTCTCTATATCCTTATCCAAAACGAATACCACCTTATAATACATTCCGAATATCTTTATTATATGTACGTTATATGCGCCGCAGCATTTTTAAGCTCTCCTACAGCCTGAGAGACAAAATAATTCTATCACGTTAAAGGGATTTTAAACCGTATATATGGCATATTGGAAGACAAAGCAATATTATGCACCCGCATAAAGCGGGGGAGCGGAGGATATTAAATAAAGCGGCCATACATGTCCGCTTTATGAGTCAGATTTGAGCGGCGGGGAAGAAGAAAACAGGCCGCCATTTTACGGTGCCGGTGCCTGTCATAACCTGCGTACATTACCGCGGCGGCAGGCTCTTTCTGTTGGCGGATTTCGGCGCGTAGTCGCGCATGCCGGGGACCGCGCCGCCCGCGATCTCCCAGAGATAGAGCGAAGCGAGGCTGCCGCAGGGGGAGTAGCGTTTTCTGTATCTTTCAAAGAGCGCCGGGGTAATCTCCTTGTGGTGATAGAGCATCCGCAGGCCGCGGCGGATGCCGAAATCCCCGAAGCTCAGCACGTCGCGCCGCTGCATGGAGAAAATCAGCAGCATCTCGGCGGTCCAGACTCCGATGCCGCGGAGGGTGCTCAGCGTCTCGATCACAGCCCCGTCCTCCATCTCCCACAGCGCGGCGGGGTCAAACTCTCCGGCCTCCGTCTTCCGCGCGAGCTCAGTGATATACTCGGCCTTTCTGAACGAAATGCCGAAACCCTGCATCCGTTCCAGACCGGCGGCGTGGACGCTGCGAGGCGTCACCTCGCCGAGACCGGCGGAAATCCGCGCCCAGACCGTCCTCTGCGCCTGTGTCGAAATCTGCTGTCCCGCGATATGGTGGACGAGCGCGGAAAAAATATCCGGCTCCACATGCCAGCCGGAGAGCGGCCCGATCTCTTCGATCGCCGCCGCGAGTTTCTTATCCCTCTTTTTCAGATGATTCAGCTCTTCTTCCGTATATGAAAAATTCACGTGCCCCTCACGCCCTTATCCCCGTATATCTTAATTATAAGGGGAAAAACAGGCGCCTGTCAGCGGTATGTCCGAAGAGAGCAAGGCAAATGTATAAATTAGCCGCCATCCGACGGCGGTTACGGCCTTCTGCGCGTTCTGAGCGGCGCGCCAGCAATCATGAAGAGCAGCAGTACGATACCTACCGCGCCGTTGGCGCTGTAAATGATATTTACCAGGCTCTTGAAAGAGATAAACGCGCCTGCCAGACAGCCCGCGGCGGAGAGCGCCGCCGTCAGCAGATAAAATTTTCGCGACCTTTCGGCGGCAAAACGCGCCGATACCGCCCACAAAAGCGGCACGGCGGAGGAAAATATGCCGCCCATGATGATAAATGAAAAGGCCAGCGCGATTTCGGGATGTATCTTTGCCGCGAGAATCAGCGAGGGGATGTCGGCGGCGGCCACCTCTTTGATGGAGGCGAACATTCCGCACATCAGCACGATGATGCCCAGCGCGAAGCCGGCCGCGCCCAGCGAAGCGCCGAGCACCGCCTCCTTCGCCGAATTGGCCCGGTGCCCCATCGCCGCGGTGAAGGCCGCCAGCCACAGCATCTGGTTGCCGCTGTAAAAGACGCCGGCGGTGAACCAGTTCGTCCCCGCCCGGTAGATATCGACCTCTCCCGCTTCGACGAGTTTAGCGCCAGCCATGATACCGCTGAGATTTCCCAACGCCGAATAGAGGCCGATGCCGACCGCGAACAATATCAGGACCGGGCCGATCATACCGATGACGTCTACGATCCTGCCGAGGCCGAGCATCACCGTACCGCCCGACAGCGCCGCCATCAGCGCGCAGCCCACATAGACCGGCAGGCCGTAATACTGGGCGACCGTCGCCCCCGCGCCGCCGATCAGCACGATAAAAGAGGCGTAGATACAGACGACCGAAAAATAATCATAGACGCCGCCTATGTGGCGTCCGCAGTAACAGCGAAAAATATCGTTGGTGTTTTCAAATTCCGTGGCATAACCGGTGAAGGCGAAGCTGCCCGCCGCGTAGGCGATGACGATCAAAGTCAGCGCCGCCGTAAGAAAACCATTCAGTCCATAGCCGGTGAAATACTGAAGCACCTCCTGCCCCGTAGCGAAACCGGCTCCGACGAGCAGGGATATCGTCGACCCCGCAAAAATCACGACATTCCACAAACTTACCTTTTCGGTTCTCATCAGCGGTCATCCTTTCACGTCTATTATATTTGTCATAAAATGAAGGTACTTTCCACGCTGTTAAATTATAAAACGGCAAGTCCAACAATAGTCCAACAAACCCATCCTGCCGTCATCAGTGATTTCACCGGGCGTCCTGCCTGCGGGAAGAGGGGCCGGGCGGCGGAAATTCTGTTAAAATTACCGCATCACCTGTGAAAGGAGCGGCAATATGGCATTTGAAATAATCCACGGAGATATTACCAAGGTGAAGGCCGACGCGATCGTCAACGCGGCCAATACGTCTTTGCGCGCGGGCGGCGGGGTATGCGGCGCGATATTCGCGGCGGCGGGCGCTGAGGATCTGACGCGCGCTTGTGAGGCCGTCGGCGGCGTCGCCACGGGAGCCGCCGTCGTCACACCCGGATTCGCACTGCCGGCTAAATATATAATCCACACCGCCGGCCCCGTCTGGCATGGCGGCGGCGCGGGGGAGCCGGAGCTTCTCGCCTCCTGCTATAAAAGCTCGCTGAAACTCGCCGCGGAAAAGGGCTGCCGCTCAGTGGCCTTTCCGCTCATCTCCGCCGGCATCTTCGGATATCCGAAAGACGAGGCAATGCGCGTCGCCGAGACGTCGATAAGAGAATTCCTGCGGGAAGATGACGGCATGAGGGTAATGCTGGTGCTCTTCGCGGGCTGACAGCGCCGCGTAACATTCCTTATAGCTGGTAAAATCGAAACATAGCGGCGGGACGCCGAAAGCCCCCGCGACATTCCTGTGCGGGGGCTTATCGCGTAATGAGACATACCTGCGCCGGGCCTAGTCAGGCGGCTCTTAGAAAAAACAAAGAACGTCCGCCGTCGTGGAGAGAGGCTCTGTTCTACGCGCCGAATACCGCTTTTGCCTGCCGCATATTTTCGACGACGGGTACGCCGAAGGGACAGCGGCTCTCGCAGGCCCCGCACTCAAGACAGTCCTGCGCCTTATGAGGCAGCGCCGCGTAATGCTCGCGCACCGTCTCCGGCACCGCGCCCTGCGCCTTTGCCAGACTGAGAAACTTCGTCACCGCCGCGACGTCGATCCCCGCGGGGCAGGGCGCGCAGTGACCGCAGTACATACAGTGGCCGCGCCAGCTTATCTTCGGCAGCGAGGCGAGAGCCGCCGCGTAATCCCTCTCCGCCGCCGGAGCCTCGGAATAGGCGATACTCTCCCGCAGCTCTTCCGGCGTACGCGCCCCGGAGAGCACCGTGGCGACGGCGGGGCGCGTCAGCGCGTAATGGAGGCACTGATATGGAGTGAGCGCGCGCCCCGCGGGCGACAGCTCTTCGTCCAGCAGATCGCCGCCGCCGAAGGCCTTCATCACCGTTATCGCCACACCGAGGCGGCTGCACGTTTCGTAAAGCGCCTCGCGCTCCGCATCCATATTCAGCAGCGGTTTACCGTAACTCTCCGCGCTCCAGAGCCGTTCACAGTCCTCGTCTCCAGGCTGCAGATCGTAACAGGGATTGACGCTGAACATTAGAACCTCGACGAGTCCGCTCTCCGCCGCCGCAATCGCCGCGGCGGGGTTATGGCTGCTGACGCCGATATGCCTTATCCTCCCCGCCGCTTTAAGCTCCCGCGCGTAGCGCATCACGGGACCCTCCGCGATCTCGCGCCAGTCCTCCGTCGAATCGCAGTAATGTATCATGCCGACCTCGACATAGTCGGTGCCGAGCAGCTGCAGCAGCTCCTCAAAACTCTCGCGCACCTCTCCCTCGTCGCGCGTGCGCCGGTACTGCCCATCCTCCCACGTCGTGCAGAGGTGGCCCTGTAAGATGAACTCCCCGCACCGCCCCGCGAGGGCGCGCCCAAGGTTCTCCCTCACCCGGGGGTCCGAGGAATAGAGGTCTATATAATTCACGCCGCCCGCGGCGGCGATATCCACCAATTCTTTCGTATAACGCCCGTCGTGACCGACAAATCCCTCGCAGCCGAGGCCGATCTCGCTCACCATAATTCCCGTCGAGCCAAGTTCGCGGTATTTCATCTTTCTTCCTCCCTGCGGCTCCGACGCGCGGAGCCGTTCAATCATTCTTGTGCGATGAGACTATAGTACTTGGAGTTGGCTCTAAGTCAAGAACCTCACTTTCTTTTTTGTAACCTTCCGCAGCTCCTCTCACTGTTAAAGTTGTCATACCTTGGCAACTTACAAAACCCAATAAGGAGGACTGCGACAATGCAGAAAGAGAACCAGCAAGTTCACTCGTCTCCCCTACCCGTACCCCGGCCGAAGCCCGTTTCCGTTCCGGAGGCCGTCCGTGCCTACAAGCCGCTTGTAAAGGCCGCCGCGAAACGTTACCAGGGGCGCGCCTCAAAAAGATCCGCAGAAAGATAAAAAAGGTGCTGAACGAATAAATTGCCTAGATTAAGTAAATTATGCTATACTATACTCGGTAAAATCACCTACCAATAAGATAAAAATAATATGAAGGAGCGAACTATGTTGAAAACTCAGAACAGAGACCACTGTAATATTTTTGCATTGAACGAGAGTGCCCCCCCAGAAAGTAAAATCAAGTTTAAGATATTCCTGTCCATTTATTTTAATTCTTCTCTTACTTTCACTTACACTCATACTGAATACGGCGCGGCCCGCGGCGGCGCTGACAAGCGCGGACGTAGTCTATTACGGGACCTATCCTCAGACTAAGAATGCCTCGGGAGATTTTTCAGCCGGACCTATCGCGTGGCGTGTGCTTGAGGTCAGCGGCGATAAGGGGTTCCTGCTATCCGAGAAGGTGCTGGACTGTATGTATTTTAATAAAGTCCCCACTAGCCGTCCTTCTCAATATTGGCTATGGTGGAGCGAATCCCCGATACGTAAATTTCTCAATGGTAAAAAATACGTGCCCTCCGTATCGGCGGATATTACGGGGCATGTTGTCGAAAATCCCAAAGATTACAGCTTCTACGAAAGGGCCTTTGTTTCAGGCGAACAGAATTGTATATTAGAGGTGAATCTGGACAACAGTGTAAAGCTTTTTTCAAATGATATTCCTACAGGACCCAACACAGACGACAGAATTTTTCTGCTCTCTACCGCGGAGCTTCAGGATAAAAGGTATGGTTTTGACAGTGGCGGAAACGGAGATCCAGCGCGCGATGCCGAACAGACGGCCTACTGTGACAAGAATGGAACACTTGCTGGATATTGGTGGACCCGTTCTATTGCGAACGACCTGGCGGATCACGAAGTGGTGAATGTATTTCCCTCCGGTATGCTTGCCGGCAACCCCATCTATAACTGGATTCTCGGGATTCGCCCCGCCTTTTACTTAAATATGAAAAACGTCATCTTTACCTCCCCCGCGAACGGAGGCAAGGGCGGCGGCGTGACGTCTGTCCTGTTAAAGCAGAACTATACCTCCGACTATAAGGGCAGGTGCGAGCAGAAGCTCACTATAGCTGCTGATAAATATAAACTGTCATCAGCCGCGCTTACGACGGGCGCTGTGGCTCCGGGCACTGATATTAAGCTGTCGATAGAATACGCGGGGGCCTCTACCGGTCCGGAATATCATCTTGCCGCGGTTGTGACCGAAGGAGACAGGGCCGTTTACTACGGCAGGATAAAAAGCCTCGCCTCGGCGGCTGACAGGGACGGCTCCGCAAACTTTACAATTCCGGAGTTTAGGGATGGAGACAGTCTTCACGTCTTGGTCGAAGGGCGCAGCAACAATCATAACTATATGACAGACTTCGCGAGCATGCCTAAACTCCTCGCCGGCACCGGTACGGGCAGGCCGCAGGAGGCGCTGTCAGAGGATGTTGTCGAAGAGCCTGCCCCTAAGACCACTGCTATAGAGGTGAACCCCTCCGCACTTACCATTGTTAAAGGATATGCCACGCAGTTATCCGTTATCTTTGCTCCCGAAGGAGCCTCCGAAAAGATAATCTGGAGCAGCGACAAGCCGGATATTGCCGCAGTAAACTCCAGCACAGGCGTCGTAAAGGCGCTTGGCGCGGGAACTGCCGTCATAACGGCCTCCACGCCCGGCGGCAAAACCTCGTCGTGCGCGGTGACAGTGACGGAAAAAACGCAGGCGGAGGGCATCGTCCTGACACTGGCCTCTATGACTATGCACAAAGGTACAAAGGAAAAAATCACAGTCTCCTTTAACGGCATAGCAGAACAGCCGCTCGTCTGGAGCAGCAGCGACGAAAAGATAGCCAAAGTGGACGGACAGGGTAATGTCACCACGCTCTCCGAGGGAAAATGTATGATAAAAGTTTCCACCGCGGATGGCACGGCGGGCGCCGAGTGTGCGGTTAAAGTTACGCCGGGCTCCGGCGGCTCAGGAGGCGGTTCCGGCGGCTGCAACGCTGGGCTGGGGCTCGGCGCGCTCGCGCTTTTGGCGCTCCTTCCCTGTGCAGTCAGGAAAAACAAAGGCGAAAAATAAAGGCTAAAACACGGAACGGAGAATGTAAAACTCCGTTCCGTGTGCCATTATGCCGGGAGATGATCGGATGTCTGCGAAACATCAAGGATTTCACGCGCCGCTGTTGATCGCGATACTTTTTTCAATCTGCCTCTTCCTCATCTTTTGCCTGATGGTTCACGAGTGGCGATATTGATAGAAAGTTCCGTGAAATGCTTATACGCGGGAAAGAATAAAATCTTTCTCGAAAATAGTCTGCCGGAGGTAACAGGCCGTACCCCCCAACCGCAGAACAGGAGTGAGACGGATTGCGCTTAAAAGACTCGAAACGATTCTTCCGTGACCTGATGGAAGATGCAACTATACGCGGTAAATGTATTGAGATCGCCATGCTGCCCAAAAATGAACGTGGTATGGCACTCCGCGCGCTCGGATACTCATTCACCCCTAAGGAACTGGACTACGTGCTTTGCCGCGAATTTTACCTCATACCGGAAGAAGAGCGCCGTCTGCTCGGCCCCGGCGACTTGCGCGATATTGTGATGGATATGTGGGGCAATTGTATGTGACGGCGGCTCTTAGCCGCCGTCTTTGTCGTCGGGCTCAGGTCCTGTTGAGCTAAATCAGCGGTGCGTCTAAACGCCGATCCACCTTTGGTCAGAGAAAAGAGATAAATAACGATTTTCCTTTGGATAGGAAAAGAGATAAATAGTGGTTTAGCTTTTGCCCTTGCTCTTAAAGGCGCCCTCTCCGAGGGAGCTGGCTCGGCGGTGTTTTTCCGTCGAGACTGAGGGAGAGTTGACCTTAGGTTCTTCCACGGCTTTCGCCGCGGGCTTTGTTTGGCGCGGTTTCCGCGCCAAACAGAGCAACACTCCTTCCGTCAGCCGCCAAAAGCAGGCGGCCGACACCTCCCTCGGAGAGGGAGGCTGTAAGGGCAAAGTCAAAAGAAAAGTTAAACCGCTATTTATTTTTTACCCTATCAAAGCTAAATCGCAATTTATCGTTTACCCTGTCAAAAGCTAAATCGGCGTTTAGATGCGCTGCCGGTCTTTATTAATGTGTTTGCCCCGTTTTCCCCGCCACGCTGTTTGACAATAAAAAATGCCGGTAATATCATATAGGGGTTGTATTTGAAAAGAGGTTACATGAAATTGAATGTTTTGCTTATAAAACGTTATCTGGTATTTATTCTCGGGGTCCTCATCAATTCATTCGGAATCAGCTTTATCACAAAGGCCAGCCTCGGCACTTCGCCGATAACCAGCGTTCCCTATGTGTTCAGCCTGCGTTTCACGCCGACGCTGGGGGAATGTTCCTTCGTCCTCAATATGTTGTTTATCTTCCTGCAGCTTTTGCTGCTGCGGCGTGATTTTCAGAAGATCCAGCTGCTGCAGATCGCGGTGAATTTTGTATTCAGCTGGTTTATCGACGTGAGTATGCTGCTTCTGGCCTCCTTCGCGCCGGTGAGCTATGCCGCGAAGCTCGTCTCATTGGCGGCGGGCTGCGCGATACTCGCCTTCGGCATCAGCCTCGAGGTCTACGCGAACGTCCTGATGATCCCCGGGGAGGGGGCCGTCTACGCGATCTCTAAGGTGCTGAATAAGGAGTTCGGCGTCGTCAAGGCGGGCTTCGATATCACGCTGATGCTCACGGCGGTGACGCTCTCGCTGCTGTTTTTCCGCGGGCTGAACGGGATAGGGGAGGGGACGGTGATCTCGGCCTTTATCGTCGGGATGATCGTCAGGCTGTATAATAAACGGCTCGGTTTTATCGGCAGTTATCTGAATCCGCAGCGTCAGTGACGCGGAGCTCTCAACTATTTTATTTCAGCCTCATACGCAGTACGGAAAGCCGCCGTCTCCGAAAAAGTCGTGCGTCGCGAGCATGGCCTGTTCCCAGATGTCAAGAAGCCGCTCTTCCAGAGAGGCTTCAAGCCGCGCCGGTTCGTATAATTCCCATTTCCCGTCAGGCTGCATGTAGAGTTGCCTTATTCTGAGGCCGGTTTCGTATTGTAGCCCTCGTTGTAGTAGCGCCTTTTGCCAGCCGTACGCTTACCGTACTCGATTGCCTCCGCGGGGCAGCCGCAGATGCAGGCCATGCAGTGGGTGCAGCGTCCGTTCCATGATGGGCGTCCCTCTTTGATCTCGATGCCGTTCAGCGGGCAGAGCTCGGCGCACCTGCCGCAGCCGGTGCATTTATCGGTGGCGTGGAAGGATTTGCTCTTTACCGCCAGCAGGTAGAATAGGGGATTGACGACGGCGCTTTTTAGGATATCAATAAAAGATGGTCTGTAATCGTTGATATAGGCTCCACGGCTGATGCTCTCGGCGATCGCGAATATCTGCGGCGTCGTCGCCCTGATTATGCTCTCGGATCGCTCCCGGTCCGGTACGTTCATGAGCGCCACGTAGTTCTCCGGCATGTCTACGGAGGCGAGCCCCATGAACTCCAGCCCCTTCGACTCGCAGAGCCTCTTCGCGTAATGCACGGCGTTGCCGGCCTCTGAGGCGCAGGTGACGACGAAGTAGGCTTTTTTACAGCCCTCGAAGGAAGCCGCGCGGATGAAGCTGTCGACGGCGCGCGGGATGCGCCACGCGTAGACCGGCGCGACAAAGACGAGGGGCCTTTCAGATTTTATCGCCGCCCCGGTGTCATGCTTCATAAGCCTGTTGAGGAAGGCCGTTTCATCCTTCGTGACCGTCTCGATCACCTGTGCCGCGTAGCGGCTATTTCCGGTTCCGCTGAAATATAGAATCATTAGCTCATACTCCTTTATCTTCAGCATTCAATGATACTTTACGGCGGGGCAAAAAAGCAATAGGAAAAGTGAAAATAGCCGCATAAATTGCGCCTCCGGCGTAGTTTTTCGCAGGTTTTTGCGGTTTGCGTCATATGATCACGCGCCGCTTCGTCCGCGCCTGCCATTTGGCCTGTCGCGCAAAGAGAGATATAATGTAGCCTATGTGTATTTTTTAGTGGAATATATTTCATTTGTGGAGCGGGAGGCGTTATGGACAACAGACTGAGCCAGAGGGAAGTTGAAATATTCGAGACGATGTCTGTGCCAAAGGCCGTGGCGGCCCTCGCCGTGCCCACCGTCATCAGCCAGATCATCGCCATGGTCTATAATCTCGCCGACACCTGGTACATCGGGCAGCTCAACGATACGAACATGATGGCGGCGGTGACGCTGATATTCCCCACCTTTCTCATGCTCTCCGCGCTTGCGAACCTCTTTGGTATAGGCGGCGCGAGCCTGCTTTCAAGGTCGCTTGGCGAGCATAACTACGCGCGCGTGCGCGAGGCCGGGGCCTCAAGCGCCTGGATGGCCGTGGCCGCCGCGTTGACCTATTCGCTGCTCACGATGATATGGCGCGTGCCGCTGCTGCGCATGCTCGGCGCGGACGAAGGCACGATAGGTTATGCGAACGGCTATCTCTTCTGGACCGTGGGTGTCGGCGGTCTGCCGACGGTTATGAACATGGTGCTCGCGCACCTGATCCGCTCCGAGGGAGCGTCGCGCGAGGCAAGTTTCGGCATGAGTTTCGGCGGGCTGCTGAATATGCTGCTCGATCCCTTTTTTATCTACGACTGGGGGCTGGGACTGAGGATGGAGGGTGCTGCCATCGCCACCTGTATCTCCAATATCGCGGCGACATTCTATCTTCTCTATTACCTCTTCCGCACGCGCCGGGAAAATGTCATTTCGCTCTCTCCGAAGTATTTCCGTTTCAAAAAGAGCGTCGCCGGCGAGATATTCTTCGTGGGGCTGCCCTCCTCGATCCAGTCCATGATGAGCGTCCTCTCCAACGCGGTGCTGAACTATCTGATGGCCTCCTACACGGCAAGCGCCCTCTCCGCCGTCGGCATCGTCAAGAAGGTCGATATGGTGCCTACCTACGTCGTTCAGGGGATATGCAGCGGCGTCATTCCTCTCCTGGCCTATAACTATGCCTCCGGGAACTATAAACGCCTCTGGCGGTGCGCATATTTCGCGGGCGTCTGTTCGCTCTGCGTCACCTTCTCTTATCTGGCGCTCTGCGAATCTTTCGCGCCCTTCATCATCAGAATATTCATCGATAACGTCCGGGCAGTGGAGCTGGGGGCGGTATTCCTGCGCCTGCACTGCATGTCAACGCCCTTTCTGGCGATATTCTTCCTCGTCATCGCCTTCTTCCAGGCGACAGGGCGAGGCACGCCGGCGCTGTTCATCTCTTTTTTGCGCAAAGGCGCGATAGACATTCCCTTCATGATCGTGATGAACATCGTCTGGCCGATGTACGGGATAATGGCCGTACAGCCGATGATGGATTTTATCGTCGCCATCATCTGTCTCGCCATCTACAGGGTAGTGCAGAAAAAGGACCGAAGGGAGCTGGAGCTCAAGAAAGCGGTATAGGCGCGCTTTTGCTGGTATGCAGCGATGGTTTGGATAAATAAGTACACGGCGTCCCTACAGATACAGCCTATGCTATAATTGCGCGTAGGGAGGAAAAATAATGGCGAATGCGCTTATCGGAACACTTTCAGCGGAGATCAAGACATTGCTTTCCCTACCATATATTGCTGATGCGCCGATACTTATCGGTGCTGGTAACATTACCCATATGAAGGCAAGACATCCCGAAGACTACGCGAAATATGGCGCAGACATTGCGTCCATAATTATGGCTCCAGACTATGTTGGCGTCAGCGCCAAAGATCATTCGATAGAATATATAAAACAATATGCGGTAAATGTGGAATACGTAAAAGTTGCTGTCAGAGTCTCAAACAGTGGTGTCCTTTTCGTAAGATCACTATATGTTATAAGCGAGACGAAAATCTACAACTTTATAAAGTCAGGTACACTAAAACAACTTTCGTCCAGAAACCCTTGACATAAAATCCATAATTTCATACTATATAAACATAAAAAATAAAACCCTGAGGACGGAACGGGCAGCCGTCGCCCCTCGCAAGAGGTTAGGAGATGCGGGAATGTCACCCTGCCTGGTTTTATTTTTATGTAACAGTAAATACGAAAGGGGCGGGGAGCGAGCTTCCCGCTTTTTTTACATACTTATGGTATGTATGGCACATTAGTGCTGCTGCATAACAGCTTTTCAAAAACATATAATATCTCAGTCTCAGATCTTTAGATTCTATTAGATACCGATGGTTTGACGTTTGTCATATATAAGCCCTTTAAGAAAAGAAAAAGCCCTGCAAATCTACTGATTGCAAGGCTTGTTATTTACTGGTGGAGATAAGCGGGTTCGAACCGCTGACCTCTTGAATGCCATTCAAGCGCTCTCCCAACTGAGCTATACCCCCAAAAGACAAAAGGAATTATACTGACTTCCGGCGGCGATGTCAAGAAAATCTTTTCGCCGCCCGCCGGCGGATTTTTTACTGCACGTAGCGCTTCAGTTTCACATTAGCGGGTAGCACCTTGAGCTCCGTGAGACGGAGGCGTATATATTCCTTTTCGTAAACCTCAAGGACGCCTGTCGCATCGACCCAAACGCCGGGGCGGGGGTAGGGCTTGTCCCATTTCACCTCAAAGCCGGGGTTGAGGTCCGTGCCGCAGCAGCCGGGTCCCTGGCGCGTCACGGAGTAGAAGGTCTCTCCCGTATCGTCGTCGGTGTATTTTTCAAATATGCCCTGCAGCCGTATTTTTTTGCCGATGTAGTCTTCGGCGTTGAGGTATATTTCGTTGGTCAGCGAGACGAAGACTCGTTCTTTTATCTCGATCACCTTTTCCGCCGCGGAGAGCGGCGCGGCGCAGAGGATCAGCAGGCAGAGCGCCGCAAAGAGAGGCCGTCTCATCTCAGCCTGCCCACCGCGGTAAAAATGAGGAAGAAGGCGAGGTTCACAAGCACGATGCTCGCGCCCGCCGGCATGCTTGCCGTGTACGAGAGTACAAGCCCGACGAGGAACGAGGAGAGCGAGACGGAGGCGGCGGAGAATACCACGCCGCGGAAGCTCTTGAAGAAGTGCATCGAGGTGACGGCGGGGAATATTATCAGCCCGGAGATGAGCAGCGCCCCCATCAGCCTCATGCCGACGGCGATCGTCACTCCCGTGAGCACGGCGATCACCATGTTGTAGAGGCCCGCCTCCACGCCGGTGGCCCTTGCGAAGTCCTCATCGAAGGTGACGGCGAATATTCTGTTGTAGCAGAGGAGAAATAGCAGCAGCACTCCCGCCGAGGACATTATGCTGAGCCGGACGTCGCTTTTGCTCATCGCGAGGATGCTGCCGAACATATAGTTGCAGACGTCGGTGTTGATGCCGCCGGAGAGCGATATCGCCGTCACTCCCGCCGCGAGCGAGCTGACCGATATCAGTCCGATCGCGGCGTCGCCTTTGATGCCGCTGTTGTCTGTCAGCCTCAGGAGCACCGCAGCCGCCGCGACGACCACGGGAATGGTGATTCCCAGCGGCGAGGTCCCCATCGCCACCGCCGCCGCGAGGGCCCCAAAGCCCACATGTGACAGGCCGTCGCCGATCATAGAGTAGCGTTTGAGGACGAGGCTGACCCCCAGCAGCGCGGAGCAGAGCGAGACCATGAGCCCGACGGAGGCGGCGCGCACGAGGAATTGGTAGGAGAACATCTCCGTGATGAGATCAAGCATTGGCGCCGCTCTCCGCGCCGTGGCCGGGCCAGCCCGCGCGCTCTCCGAAATATTTCTGCCCGCCGCTGAGTTCGAGGATGTGGCTGGCCAGGGAGGGGGCGCGCGCGAGATCGTGCGTCACCATGATGACGGTGGCCTTTTCGTTGGCGTTTATCTTACGCAGCAGCGCGTACATACTTTCCGCCGCCTCCGCGTCAAGTCCCGTAGCCGGTTCGTCGAGCAGTAGCAGTCCGCCGGAGGCGCAGAGGGCGCGCGCCAGCAGCGTTCTCTGCTGCTGGCCGCCCGAAAGTTCGCGAAAGGCCCTTGTACGCAGCTCCCAGATGCCGGCCAGCCGGAGGTTTTTCTCGGCCTCCCGGTGGTCGCGCCGGTTGTAAAAGGGGCGCGGGCCGATGTGGCCAAGTCTTCCCGAGATGACGATCTCGTAGACGGTGGCGGGAAAGTCGTTACGCGCCTCCCTCTGCTGCGGCAGATAGCCGATGTCTCTTTTTTTAAGGCCGCCGCCCAGGCGTATCGACCCCGACGAGGGCTTTATCAGGCCGAGCAGCGCCTTTATCAGGGTGCTTTTTCCCGAGCCGTTTTCACCGACCACCGCGAGGAAGGCGCCGCAGGGCAGCTCGAAATCGACGTCTGAGAGCGCCTCCCTGCCGCCGTAGGCCACGCTGAGGCCGCTGCATACAAAGGCCGCCATTTTAGTTGAGCGCCTCTTTGATGTTCTCGAGGTTTTTCCGCATCAGCTTGACATAGGTTGCGCCGCTTTCATATTCTTCGCGGGAGATATTGTGACAGGCGTGCAGGAGCATCTTCCTGGCTCCCGTCTCGCGGCATATGGCGTCGGCGGTCTTCTCGTTGGACATCTCGATATGGAACACGACGGGGATCTTCTCCTCTTTCACCCTGTTTATGAGGTAGGCGATGGTCGCGGCGCTGGCCTCGCTCTCCGCCGCGCAGCCGGGGAAGGCCGCTGAGTATTTCAGGCCGTATTCATCGGTCAGATAGCGGAAGGGGAAGCGGTTGCCGAAAATCAGGCGGTGCCGCTGGACGTTGGAGACTGCTTGGCGGAAGTCCTTGTCCAGCCTGTCCAGCTCCGCGATGTATGCCTTGGCGTTTTCCTCATAGGCGGAGCGGTTCTGCGGGTCTATGAGGATGAGCTTGTCCATGATCGCGGCCGTCATCTTTTCGGCGTTGCGCGGCGAGGTCCAGATATGTTCGTCATATTCGACTTCGTTGTCATGATTATGGTCTTGCCCATCCTTATCCTCTGCCCCGTGGGCATGTTCCTCTTCCTTGTCGTGATCATGATCCTCGGCCTCCGCCTGCATGCCCTCCGCCAGCTCCTCCTCCACGGGGGATACGCAGCTGATGAGCTTCAGTACCTGTGGCCGGTGCTCTTTGTCTATAGAATCGAGTATCTTATCCGCCCATACGTCGTTCTCTCCTCCGATATAGATGAAGAGGTCACAGTTCTGGATGTTGACGATGTCCTGCGGCGTGGGGGCGTAGGAATGGCTCTCCATGCCGGGCTTGAGCAGCATAGTGAGCTCTATTTTATCGCCGCCGACCGCGCGCGCAAAGTCATATTGCGGGAATATCGTCGTGATCACCTTTGGTTTCGAGGTCCCCTTTAAGGCGATAGCCGGCGTTTTTCCTCCGGTGAACAGATAAATGACAGCGGCTGCTATTATCAGAATGGCCGCGCATGCCAATACCAAGAGATATTTTTTCATAATAGGGTGTTACCTCCATAATTTCTAATATTTTTTATATTTTTATCGTTGCCGGGGTATGGAGGAGCCCCTATTTATTCATCTCCGTCTTGAGGGCGGTGAGGGTGCGGACGAGGATGCATTGTGACTGCGGCGGCAGGGGCAGGCTGGTATATCCCTCAAGAGCCCCCGCGCCGTCCTGTAAAGTGGGCAGCGGGGCGGTGTTGTCCGTCTGGCACCTGCTTATCGACAGGCAGACGGGACAGCCGACGCCGGTGCAAAGGTGCCCGGCGCGGTGCAGCGGAAGCGCCGTAAGCAGAAAGAGGATGGAGAGGAAGAGCAGCAGCGCCATAAGGCGTGGCGCGCGGCATCGGACGGTCATATTTCTTCCCCGCCTTCGTCAGGGGTACAGCCGCAGTAGCCGTAGATCACCGTCTTTGACGGGTCGAGCCGGAAGGTGTGGTCCTCGAGCAGATGTTCCGAGAAGCTCTGCGCCGCGGAACAGTCCAGGTGGGTCAGCCTGCCGCATTTGAGGCATTTCAGATGCAGGTGGAGGCGGCAGCTTTCGCCGCAGAGGCGGTAGGAGGCCGACTCCCCCTTTTCCGAGATATATTTCAGCGCCTCGCCGTCGGCCGCCATCTTCTCGAGCTGGCGGTAGACGGTCGTCCGTCCGATGTGATGCCCATCTTTGTTGAGAAGTTCGCAGAGGCTGTCGACTGTGAAGCAGCGCGAGGAATCATTACGAAGGACCTCGCGCACGGACTCGTGGTGTTTTGTTTTATATCTGCCGCGTTCCGCCATCAGTCTCGCTCCTTAAACTGCAATCTGTTTTCAATTTTATATCACAACGCGGCCGATTACGCAAGAAGCACTTACGGCGCGCGGGGTTTTTGCGCCGTCGCGAGGTCGCTGGCCGCCGGCAGGATTTTCTCGTCCTCATAAAATCGCCACATATTTTTGTTACAAAAGATAGGAGATATCCGGCGCGGCGGAACGGAAAATACTGCGGAGACATCTGCTGATAAGTGGTATAAAATATGCAGATGCCCGCGAAGTATCGAGCCGGGGCATGATAAACCGGGAAATGGAGACACAAAGGATAAAATATGAGAAAAGGTAAATTTGAAAAAATTAGAGACAAGACGCTTGCCGGGCTGGCGGTGGTTTTTGCCCTTCCTCTGATCGCCTTCGCCGCGGCTCCGGCCGACGCGCTGACGGCGGCCGAGGTGAAACCGGCGATATTCAAGGCGCTGGGCCATGAGGTGCCGCAGAAGCAGCTTTCGGGCGTCGCGGGGGAGCTGACGCGCGCCGACGCGCTGCGCCTCTCTCTGGAATCGATGGGCTGGGGCTTCGTCATCAAGGCCGTGGATCAGATCGGTATTCTTCCCGAATGGCCGGAGGTGGAGGGGGTATCCTATATCGCTTCGACGATGAACCCGCTGCCGCCTGAAGCGGTACGGGCCGATCTCTCCGCGCCGGTGACCTCTGAGGACGTCGCGCAGATATCGGCGTGGCTCAAGGAGTGCCGGAAGGAGGCGCGCTGGAAGGCCTCCTTTGCCTGGGAGGGTACGGAGCTGATCATGATAAAGCACGGAGTGGGCGATCCCGCGGGCCCCGCGACGGGAGACATGAAGAAGGGGGTCAACGAACCGCTTTTCGCCGCGGTGCTGGCCGTCGATATGAAAAATATCCCCTGCCAGATCGCTACCGCGGTGATGGTGGGGGCCAACAAGGCGCCATTGGCGACGATCGCGGGAGAGAACTACGGCGTGATCGGCGGCATCAACGGCGGATACTTCGCGGGGGCGAAGCCGATCGGAGTGTTGCGCCGTCAGGGCTATACGGATAACGCGAAGTTCTGGCCGAACCGTTCGGCCTTTGGCTGGAACGAGAGCGGCGAGTATGTCTTTATCGACGGCAAGGAGACGGCGAGCATCGCCAGTGACCACAGCTTCGATAAATTCACGGAGGTGCTGCAGGCGGGGCCGCTGCTGGTGAAGAACGGGACGCCGTCGGAGAATACGGAGAAGATCCAGCCCAACGTCCTTGACTTCCGCCATCCGCGCACCTTCGTGGGAACGGACGGGCGGCGCGTTCTCTGGGGCGTCGTCGACGGGCGCGACAATATGCACAGCGTGGGGATGACGATCGATGAGCTGCGTCGCCTCTGCGGCTGGCTCTCGCTGAAGACGGCGCTCAACCTCGACGGCGGCGGCTCGAGCTCTCTTTGGTGGCGCGGCATGACCTTTACGCTGCCGAGCAACGCCAGCGACAGGGAGCGTCCCATCCCCTATGCTATACTTATGTTTGAACCGGGCGCGGGCGTGCGTCAATAGATTTTTGCGCAATAAAGGCTTTGCCCGTTGCTAATATTCCCCATAGGCTGTTAAACTATTGAATAAAATCAAAATGTCTGAGTAATTGACAAAAAACGAGGGTAAAAAGATGGCAGAGAAGAGATACGCATTAGAGCTGGACAACAGCGAATGGAAGGAATATATTGAGAAGGGGCTGGAGGAGCCGAAGTTCCGCGCCGACCAGATATGCCAGTGGCTCTGGCAGAAACACACCGACGATACGGAGGAGATGACCAACCTCTCCAAGCCGCTGCGCGAGAAGCTCGCGGAGAAGATGGACTTTGCCTATCCGGTGCTTGTGCGCGAGCAGCGTTCGCAGGACGGGACGCGGAAATTTTTGTGGCAGCTGCGGGACGGCGAATCCGTCGAATCTGTGCTGATGAAGTACAGCGACCGCCTCACGGCCTGCATTTCGACGCAGGTCGGCTGTCCGCTGCAGTGCACCTTCTGCGCCACGGGGCTTTCTGGCTTCGTGCGCAATTTGAGCGCGGGAGAGATAGCGGGGCAGGTGCTCGCGATCGAGAAGCATATCGGGCGCGAGGTGAACAATGTCGTCTACATGGGCATGGGAGAGCCGTTCCTGAATACGGAGGCCGTCTTAAAATCTGTGCGTATGCTGAACGACCCTAAGCTGCGCAGCCTCGGTATCCGCCACATCACAATATCGACCTCCGGGGTGATCCCGGGAATCAAAGCGCTTGCGGCCTCCGGTCTCGGCGTTCGCCTCGCGGTCTCGCTCCACGCCGCCGACGACGAGCTGCGCAGCTTCCTGATGCCGGTGAACCAGACCTATCCGATCGCCGACCTGCGCCGCGTGATGCAGGAATACCAGGAGTCTACGGGCGACAGGGTGTCGATAGAATACGCCCTCTTCGGAGGGGTCAACGACAGCGTGGAGAGGGCGCGTGAACTGGTGCGTTTTCTTAAAGGTATCCATGTATTTGTCAACCTCATCCCCTTCAACGCCGTCGACGGACGCTACGAGAGGCCTAAGGCCGAGGATGTGCTGCGTTTCCGCAACATCCTTCAGACCGCTGGTTTCGAGACGGAGATCCGTTCCGAACAGGGCGGGGACATAGACGCGGCCTGCGGGCAGCTGCGCCGCAAAACGGTCGGCGGCGGTTCCGCGCCGCTTGAAGCGCCCGCGTACTCACTCACGAAGGCCGACATGGCGCCGGAGAATAGGCGTGAGCGGACGGCTGCGCCCACCGCCGATCCACGGAAAGAAGCTTTGCCGCGCAGAGAGGCGTCAAAGAGGACGCCCTTGAAACCCTCGGGAGGCTTTGTCGCGGAGCGCGGCAAGCGCAGGAAGAGCGACCGCGATCCGCAGGAGCGCTACCGCAGCGGTAAGATGAAAGAGGCCCGCCCCAGCTACAGAGGCGACGGCGAAGAGACGCCGCGTTCATTGCGGCGCGACGCCCGTACGGAACGAGAACCCATTCAGAAGCAGGATGCCTTTCCGAAGAAGAGCTCCGATGAAAAACGCGGCGGGGATAAAAAAGAGCTTCGCGGGGCTGCCGCCAGGGGGACCGCGGGCAAGAAAACATCCGCCAAAAGAGGCTCCGACAACAAACCGCAGGGCGCCTTCAGCAAGTTCTACGGCGCCTCCGGCGGGAAGGCCAAGCGGAGCAAAAAATCATAGAACACGGGGGATATAGATGAGATTTCTCTTATTTCTGCTGATCGGAACGCTGATCTTCGGCTTTGCCTTCCCGGCGATGATATTCATCATCGGATTTATCGGCCTGTTGATCTGCGCGGTGATCGTATATAAATTCCTCACCGGGGGACAGTCGTTTCGCGTCTATACCTCGCGTGACTTCTCGCCTCCGGAAGACGAAGAACCCTCTTCCCGCCGGATGGTATATACCGAGGATGACCCGGAGGTCGTGAGCCACAGACGGCGGCGAAATCCCGACGCCGTAAATGTCGCGGCTGACGAAGAGGAGATAGAGGAGGCCAGCGAGATCATAGAGCTTCCGGCCACCGCGCTCAGAAAAGACGACGAAACCGAAAACACGGAGAAATAGCGTCGGTTAAATAAAAAACGTAACGTGCGCCCGCGAAGGGGATTCCCTTTGACGGGCATCTTTTATTGCCGTTCCTCTTTTTTCGATGAGAGATATTTTTTGAATCTGATAAACTGTATGGCCTCTTCGCGTTCGCGCGATTCCAAAGTATGAAAAAGATCCAGCAGTGCCTCGTCCTGTGACGGCACCGCCACCTTCGTGTGAAACTGGTCCTCTGGAAGGATATAGGTCGGGACGATGATAAATGGAGCCGGTTTGTCTATCTCACCGAGCAAGAAGGAGATCGTCGTCTCCAGAGCGTCGGCGATCCTCCTGGTCGTGGCAAAGTCAGGCTCACGATCGCCGTTTTCCCAGCGGGTCACAGTCGCGGGCGTGACGCAGAGCATCTCGGCCAGCTTGGCGCGGGACATATTTTTACGTTTTCGTGCGGTTTTCAGCCGCTCGTTAAATATTTCCATAGTTCGATTATTCCAGAACGGTACTTATAAGGCAAAGAACTATTAGGAACATTAAATCATTCCTATCTGGAATATTGAGCCGTAAAGCTCATTGAAATTCCATGGTGGAATCGATAATATCTTATAGGATATAGTATGGTGACAGCGCCGCCAGAGGGATAAGACAGATGTTGACATAGGCATTTTGCCCTATACCATAATGGTATCAAGTTGGAATCTGTGGAAGAGGTATTGGCATGTGTACACTGGATGCTAAGGATTTCGTCAGCGAGCTGATGAGAGCCCCGGAGAGGCTGATAAAAATTTCCCAGATGCCTGAAGAGGAGCGCCGCGGTGCTATCAGGGCTCTCGGCTACGGCTTTACCTCACGCGAGCTTGACGACTACATCTGCTGTTACGCCGATATGCTGAGCAGTGATTTATACTTGGGCGAGGGAGACTTCCGCGACATCATTATGAAGAAATGGGGCAACTGCCTCGACTAAAAACGCCCTCACGCGGATAGGTGGGGTTGATATGGATAAAATATAGGGTCCGGCGCGGAGTGCCGGGCCTTTTTGTTTGCCCGGCGGTGTTGGAAAAATGTTCATCACGGGCGGTTTATGCGGAATAGCGGCCGCCGGCGAGGACGACGGGCGTATCTGCGTCTTTGGTACCAGACAGGGATTTGCAGAAAGAGGGGAGCGCCGCGCGGCCCCCTTTACTTTTCCGACCAACGCCGGGCGGCGCGCACATCGACCGTGGTTGGAACATCAGGAAGGATGGCGCGGGCCGCCTCCTCCATCGCCCGCTTCAACAGGCCGCCGCAGTTGGCGGCGTTCTCCTGCGGGCATTCCACGATGACTTCATCGTGGATGGTGGCCACGATAAAGGCCTCGCTCCCCGACAGATCGATTGCCAGCCGCCCAAGCGCCAGCTTGAGAATATCGGCGGCAGTCCCCTGTACCGGCGCGTTGCTGTGGGCCAGCAGGCCGTACCATTGCGGAAAATAATATCTCCGTCCGGTAAGCGTTCTGCCCTTGGGGCTGCGACCGCGGCTGAGTGCGGCGTGCCACTCTCTGATCGACGGATAGGCCTCGAAAAACAGTCTGCGGAAGCGTTCGGCCTCCTCGTGCGTCATCTCCACACCGTAGGACTGCCGTGCGGAGAGGCGCAGCCCCTCCGCGCCCATGGCGTAAATCAGGCCGAAGTTGACGGCCTTCGCATACTGCCGCTCCTCCCGGCTGACAGAGGCGAGCGGTTTTCCCAAAATAAGCGACGCCGTCAGGCCGTGTAGGTCAGTGCCGTTTCTGTAGGCCTCCAGCATCCGCCGTTCCCCCGTGATCTGTGCCGCGACGCGCAGTTCGATCTGCGGATAGTCCGCGATGAGCAGCAGGCGTCCGGCGGGGGCGATGAAACATCCTCTGAACTCTTTGCCGCGCGGTATCTGCTGGATGTTGGGGGCATAGCAGCTCATACGCCCCGTCCACGCGGCGATTTGGACATATTGCGGGTGAAGCCGTCCGGTCTTCGGATGGAGCATCTTAGGGATCGGCAGCAGATAGGTTGAGAGCTGTTTTGAGACCGCGCGGTAGCGCGAGAGGGCCGCGACCAGCGGGTGCGAACGGTGGGCGGCGAGCGCCGCCTTCGAGGTGCTTTTCACTTCGATGCCGTGTTCCCGCAGCAGCGACAGGATATGGAGGTTGCTGTCAAAGTTATCCCCGGAGGCGTCGGCCTCACCCCAGAGCGTCGTCTGGAGCGGGCGCTGCCCGCCGAAGCGGCGCAGC
The DNA here is from genome assembly GCF_020860125.1 of Cloacibacillus sp. Taxonomy (NCBI): domain Bacteria; kingdom Thermotogati; phylum Synergistota; class Synergistia; order Synergistales; family Synergistaceae; genus Cloacibacillus; species Cloacibacillus sp. The sequence goes on from NZ_JAJBUX010000118.1 coordinate 95,947, forward strand.
TCCTCAAGGGCCTCCCTCTTTTCCTCCTCCGCTCTGGCGGTCAGCCTCTGCCAGGCCGCGAGGTCGAGCTGTATTCCGTGATATTCCATCTGGGCGAGGGCCGCCGCGCAGTCGAATTCGATCTTCGCGATTCCCACCAATCCCTTTTCCTTGAGCTTCCCGATCATCGCCCTGCGCAGCCGCAGCAGAACATCAGCCTCCGCGGCGGTCTCTTCCTTCAGCCAGCGCCGCGCGATCTCCTCAAGCCCGGCGCTCCGATGCCCGCTCTCGGAGAGCAGCTGATCCGCGAGTGTGACGTCGAATATTTTTGTGGGGTTAATGCCGGCGGAGAGGAGAAACTGCAGGTCGGTTTTAGCGTTGAAGAATACTTTCACCGGCGGCGATTCTAACACCTCCCGCAGGGGGCTCAGCGCCTCTAAGGGAAGGGAGAGGCAGTCTACGGTCATTGTGCTATCGCCCCATGCCAGATTCAGGGCTGCGAGCCCGTCACTGCGTGGGTCTGCTCCGCTTGTCTCCAGAGTTACGGCGACCGCCTCTCGATGGCTGATTTCGCCGCTGTAAGACGAAAGCTCTTCCGTAGTAACGGTCACGCGGCGGTTCATAGGAAAGCGGCCGCTCCTGCGGCGCACGGGGCCTCTATGGGGATGGATGGCTCCGTCCCGCCGCGGAGGCGCCTGGCGTTTTTTTCATCTGCTATCCACATAGACAATTACCCCGGTTTCAATAATCGATAGATTTTTTCCTGTTAAGTAATAAATCACTCTGTTCTTATTTCATTGTTATTCTATAATAAAGTTATACCGTAAGGTGTCTGCGAATACAACTTTTTAGAAAAGGAGCGTGTTGACGATGAAAGAAGTTCTCGATTTTTTAAACAAGGTCGGAGTCTACTACTTGGCGACGGAGGAGGGAGACCAGCCCCGTGTGCGGCCTCTCGGTTTTGTCATGGAATGGCGGGAAAAGCTGACTTTTTGTACTGGTAATAAGAAAAATATGTATAAACAGATGGTAAATAATCCCAAGGTGGAGATCTGTGGCTGCGACAGCGATGGCAACACGCTGCGTATCTCTGGCAAGGCGGTATTCGCGACGACGGAGGCGGCGCAGGCGAAGGCTCTGGAAGTTATGCCGGCGCTGAAAAATATCTATTCCGTTGGCGACGGCGTCTTTGAGATATTCTATCTTGACGGGGCGAAGGCCGTCCTGTCTAATATGAAGGGAGAGAGCCGGGAGCTGGCCGTTTAAACGGCATTCCGTCGTTGTGCCTCACCTGACGAATATATCAGGATGGAATTACGTGAACATGAGAGATACAACCCCCCGCGGTTGGGCCGCGGGGGGTTGTCTGTTTGTATTACCGGCGTAAAGGGTTGTTCTTTACTGCGGCCTTTTGAGCACGAAGCGCGGTCTAGCCGCCGCCATCACCGGCACCGGTTCGCCCTTCGGCGCTGATTTTTGCGTGCTGTCCTCTTCGGCCTTCTTTTCGTCCTCTTTCCTGTAGAGCACCTGGCTTGATTTTGAGCCGTCGCGGTAGACAGTGATGCCCTTGCAGCCCTCTTTCCAGGCGAGTGTGTAGGCGTTGAGCACATCCTGAACGCTGCATTCGTGGCAGAGGTTGACCGTCTTGGAGACGGCGAGATCGGTGTAACGCTGGAAGACGCCCTGCATACGGACGTGGGCCGAGGGAGACACGTCGTGGGAGGTGACGAAGACCCTCTTCATGACCTCTTCCGAGAGTCCCTCTTTCTGGGCCCGCTCATAGTAGCGGTTCACCTGCTTCATGATAACTTTTGTGCCGTCCGTTTGTGTGCGCACGCGCGTATGCTCGAGAGCGAAGAGCGGCTCTATGCCGGAGGAACAGTTGGCGAGCAGGGCAATCGTGCCGGTAGGCGCAATGCAGGTGAGCGTCGCGTTGCGGCGTCCAAGGTGCGCGAGTGTCTCCGGTATGCCTTTCTCTTTGCCGAGGGCCACCGATGTTTCGTGCGCCCTCTGCTGGATCGTCCGCATGATGTTTTCCGCGAGCTCGTAGGCCTCTTTGCTGTCATAAGGAATATGGAGCTGGAAGAGCAGGTCGGCCCAGCCCATGACTCCGAGCCCTATCTTGCGCGTCAGCTTCACCGCCTCGGCGATCTCAGGCAGCGGGTAGTGGTTGACGTCGATGACGTCGTCGAGGAAGCGCGTCGCCACCGCGGAAACCTCGCCCAGCAGTTCATAGTCAAAGGCGCCCTCTTTTACCATCTTGGCGATATTTATCGAACCGAGGTTGCAGGCCTCGTTCGGGTAGAGCGGGGACTCGCCGCAGGGGTTTGTGCTGGTGAGCTCTCCGAGGTTGGGCGTGGTGTTGCCGCGGTTTATCGCGTCAAGGAAGATTATCCCCGGATCGCCCGTGCGCCAGGCCGAATCGGCTATCTCCGCAAGCAGCGCCGCCTCCTCGCCCCGTGGGTCGCTGTTGACCTTTTCCATGAAATCGTCAAAGACGCCGACGGAGATGTTGAAGTTCGTTATCGTCCCGTCCTTGTCCTTGCAGTGGATGAACTTACGAATATCGGGGTGGTCGATATTGAGAATACCCATGTTGGCGCCGCGGCGCATGCCGCCCTGCTGGACCGTCTCCGTCGCCTTGTCGAAGAGTCCCATGAAGGATACGGGGCCGGAGGCGCGTCCGTTGGTGCTGTTGACCTTCGCGCCCTCGCTGCGGAGCTTCGAGAAGTTGAAGCCGGTGCCGCCGCCGCTCTTGTGTATCAGCATCTGCTTGCGCAGAGCCTCGCAGATGCCCTCCATAGAATCTTCCACACCGATGACGAAGCAGGCCGCGAGCTGTCCGTGCGGCGCGGGGCGTCCCGAGTTCATGAGGGTGGGGCTGTTGGGCAGAAAGAGAAGTTCCGCCATCACGTCATAGAACTCGTCCGCCCATTTATACTGCATGGCAAGACTTGATTCCGCGCCCGCGACATGTTTGGCGACCCGTTCAAGCATCTGCTCCGGTTTCTCTATAGGGTTTCTGTTCTCGTCGCGCCACAGGTAACGGTCGCGTAAAATATCTTTGGCTGAGGGGCTGAAAGCTGGCTTTATGATCATGATGACAGACCTCCGAGATAAAAACATAGTTTTAATTGGCAGGCGCGTTTTTTACGCAGCCTTTATTTATAATAACATAAAACTGCCGTTTTGGAAGGTAAAATACACTATATATATTGACATCTTATCCACAAAACACTAGTGATAGTGTGACTAACTTTGTGGATAAAAATAGGCCTTTTTTACGTTACTTCTTCCAGATATCTTTGGTGAAGAGGAGGAGCACCGTATATAGTTCAAGTCGTCCGCAGAGCATGTCGAAGGTGTAGACCCATTTCGCGAAGGCGCTCTGTCCGGCGAAGTTGCAGACGGGGCCGACCTCCGCCAATCCGGGACCGACGTTGCTCAGCGTGGCCGCCACGGCGCTTATCGAGGTTACGATATCGTTGCCGTTTAAGCTGACGGCAAGCGATGAGGCTCCCCATATTAGGAAATAGATGGTGATGAAGCAGGCCGAGGAGGTGACCATCGAGGGGCTTGCCGTACCGCGTCCCTGAAAGATCGCGACGACCGCGTTGGGATGGACCATTTTTTTGAGCTCCGCGGCGGCTCCTTTGAGGACGACCTGAAAACGCACGCACTTGATCGCTCCCGCGGTCGACCCCGCGCAGCCACCCACTAGCATGAGAAAGAGCAGAAGGAGCTGTGTGAATATCGGCCACAGCGCGTAGTCCGCGGTGGCGAAGCCGGTCGTGGTGATGATGCTGACCACCTGGAAGGAGGCGTAGCGCAGGGCGTCGGCAAAGCTGCCGTATATTCCCTTCCAGAGCAGTACGGCGCAGATCATCAGAATGGAGGACCCTACTACCACAGTGTAGAAGCGGAACTCCGAGTCGCGGTAGGGGCGCAGGCTTCCGCCGCGAATGGCCGCGAGGTGGAGGTTGAAGTTTGCGCCGGAGAGAAACATTATAAGCGTGAGAATATAATCAATATATGCGGAATTGTAAAAGGCGACGCTGGCGTTATGGGTGGAGAATCCCCCCGTCGATACGGCGGCGAAGATATGGGCGGTGGCGTTATAGACCGACATTCCTCCGAGGACCAGCAGGACGATGCCGACGACGGTCAGCCCCATATAGACCTTCCACAGCATCATCGCCATATCGGTGATCCGGGGACTTGTCTTTTCGAGGCTGGGACCTGGGCTTTCGGCCTTGAAGAGCTGGGTCATGTTGATGCCGAAGAGCGGCAGCATCGCGATTACGAGGACGACGATCCCCATGCCGCCGAGCCACTGTGTCTGCGCGCGCCACATGAGAATGCCACGCGGTATCACCTCGACATTCCGCAGGACGGTGGCTCCTGTTGTCGTAAATCCGGACATCGCCTCAAAGTAGGCGTCGGTGAAGGCGGGAATATATCCGCCGAGCATATAGGGCATGCAGCCCTGTAGAGAGGCTACCACCCAGGCGAAGGCGACGCCGGCGATTGCCTCGCGCGTCCCCAGTTCGTCCTTTGAGGAGCTGCGCCCCGCTATGTGCAGCACCGCCGCCATCGCCAGCCCGGTCAGCACGGAGAGCAGGAAGGCGTGAATATCGTCGCTGCCGTCCTTCAGCGCCCAGGCCAGCGGAAAGGCCATCGAAGCGGTTATCGTCAGTATAAGTATTGACAGAAAACGCGCGACGATCCTGTAATTCAAGAGTTGTCCTCTCCGAAGGGACGCATGGCCGTGTCCATAACGGCAGCAGTGCCGAATACGACCACCTTGTCGCCGGCTTCGAGGACCGTTTCGCCGGTAGGGATCAGCATTTCGCTTCCGCGCTCCAGCAGTCCGATCAGCGAGCCGGGCGGCATCTTCAGGTCGATGAGGCTCATGCCGTTGGCGGGCGAGTCTTTGGACAGCGTTATCTCAACGGCCTCGGCGCTGATCTCCTCGAGCACCGTCAGCACCCTCGAAGAGCCGGGGTAACGGACGCTGCGCGTGATGACGTCGGCGAGCGTCTGGTTGCGGTTGACGATCGCGTCGACCGGTATATGGTTCGTCATTTCAAGATAATTTGACCGGCGCACCACCGCGATGCTCTTGGATACGCCGAGGGTTTTCGCGAGTACCGAAAGCATGAGGTTCGTCTCGTCGTGCTCCGTCGCCGCCACGTAGCCGTCGGCCTCCGCGATGCCCTCGGAGAGCAGGAACTCCGTGTCCGAACCGTTTGCGCAGAGCACCATCACCTCCGGCAGTTCGCGGGAGAGTTTTTCGCACTTGGCGCGGTCCTCGTCGACAAGGCGCACCTCGATGCCGCGGATATGGGATATGAGCCTCGCCGCGGTCTGGTAGCCGACCTTTCCTGCGCCGACGATGAAGACCCGCTTGAGGCGTTTTGATTTGGAGGGCTGAAAGAGCCGCTCTATATCGAAGACTATCGAGCGGTAGCACATGGTATAACAGAGGTCTCCCGCCTGCAATACGTCCATCGCCTTGGGGACGAACGAGTGCTCCCCGCGCCTGATGCATACGACGAGCATGATCATATTCGGATTATTTTTACGTATTTCATAAAGTTGAAGCCCCTTGAGGGGGGAGTCCTGCGCGATGCGGAAGACATAAATCCCCGCGCGCCCTCCGGCGATCTCGTTCGCGTGTATAGCGGAACGTACCTCGAGCAGCTCCTCTATCTCCTTCGCGACGGAGCGTTCCGGCGAGATTAGCATATCGATGCCGAGATCCTTCGCCCAGCTCTCATTGTCCGTGAACTCCAAGCCTACGGCGCGCGCGATGACGTGAGGCACGCCCATCCTCTTCGCTATCCAGCAGGCCATGAGGTTGACCTCGTCCTTATTGGTACAGGCGATGAGCATCGAGATATCGGAGCTGCCCTCCCTTATCCCGGCCTTTGCGAGCACGCTCGGACGGGCGCCGTTGCCCCTGATCACCATTACGTCAAGAGAGTTCTCAGCCCTTTCGGCCCGTTCCTCGCTGTCTTCGATGATGATGATATTATGTCCGTCCGACGATAAATTTTTGGCTACGCTGTATCCGACTTCGCCCGCTCCGACAAGCACAATGCGCAAAATGGATCTCCGTCCTTTCGGGACTTGATTCTAAATCTGGTAAGTATATTACGATAGTTTGGAGATTTTACAAGTCATTTAAGGCAAATTGTGGCTGGGGGGATACAAAAAGAGGGAGAAGGGGCATGCCGCGCGCCCCTCCTCCCATGAGTGGGAAATGTCTTACTTGCGCTTCTTGCTTTCGGCGCTCATTGTTTTTTTGATGGCCCAGGCGAAGCAGCCAAACCCGATAGCGACACAAAGAATCATATTAGCCTGCCACATTGAAAAGTCCTCCTTTACCTCGGTGCCTTTAATCGATCTTATTGGAGTGGACGAGACGTTTGGAGATGACCCCGTTCAGCAGGAAGCAGATTATCGCGATAATGCCCCATTCTACGACCATCGAGCCTGGGGTGTACTGGTACGTAGTGATCGGCCAAAACTTGTACCACTCTCCCGGATACCACTAAGCGGCGTCCCACATCCACCAGCCCCAGACGAAGGCGAACTCAAAGGGGAAGAACTTGATGCAGCTCCACATCCACTTTACGTGAATGTCGGAGCAGGGCATGATGTCCTCTTCCCAGAGCTTATCCACGCCGTACTTAAGCGAGGCCAGCGAGTAGATGAGCCCGACGACGAGCAGCCCGACGCCCCAGACCATGTCCTGATTCTCAAATACCCGGTTGTCGAGCGCCGAGAAGGAGCCGACGAACAGGAAGAAGATCGCGACGCACATCGTCGCCTTGACGCGGGAGAAGCCCATGTCGATCAGGTTGCGAGTGCCTGTCTCAAGCATCGCGATGACAGAAGAGAGCGCCGCTGAGAAGAGGGCGAGGAAGAAGAGCACCGCCATAACGAATCCGCCCGATGTGTGGGCGAAGAGGTTTGTCAGGTGGACGAAGGTGAGTCCGTTCGCGCCGGCCTTCATGACCGCCTCGGGGTCCGGTGAAAGGGCGTAGACCGCGGGCAGGACGACCATACCGGCGAGCATGGCGGCGACCATATCGCCGAAGGTTACCGTGAAGGAGTTGAGTTCGATGTCCTCGTCCTTTGCCGCGTAGACGTAGTAGACGTGGAACATGCCCCAGCCGGCTCCAGAGGACCAGGCCGCCTGCGTAAAGGCCGCGAGCCAGATCCTTGGGTTTAAGAAGTCCTTGGGGTCGACGTGGAACATATATTCAAAGCCCTTCCAGGCTCCCGGCAGGAGCACGACACGCACGAGAAGGACCGCGAGCAGTACGAATACGGCGGGGATCATGATCTTGTTCGCCGTCTCGATGCCGCCCTGAATGCCGCGGAAGATGATTACCGCGGAGAGCGCGATGGCGAAGGCGAACCAGCACCAGGCCTCATAAGCTGGGGGCGTCGTCGCGAAGCCGGAGAAGAACTGCGTGGCGAAATCAGTCCCGCCGTCCCGGACGGCGTCAAGGAATCCCGTGAAGATCAGAACTAAATATTTTGATACCCAGCCAAGGACGACGACGTAGTAGCATCCGAGCATGATACATACCATCGCGCAAAATGCGCCGACCCAGGCGTATTTCTCTCCCAAAAGCGCTTTGAAAGCTCCCGCGTTCGCCATCCTCGTCTTTTTTCCGAAGACGGATTCGGCGCAGATAAGCGGTACAGCCCAGACAAACAGGGCAAAGAAGCAGATAAGAATGAAAGCTCCGCCGTTATTGGAGGCAACCTCACGCGGGAAGCGCCAGATATTTCCGGTGCCTACCGCCATACCGAGAATTGTACATAAAAGTCCCCAGCGGCTTGAGAATTGTTCTCCGCCTTTTTTGATTTCAGCCATGCCATAAACCTCGCTTTCTATAATGTGATAATAAAATTAATAGTATTTCCTGCCGCGCCATAACATAGTTAATACTCATGTTAAGGCGCCGTATCCTTTCATTTAATAATTAAAATTTAAATAATTAAAAACTGCGATTACAATGTTATTTTAGTTTACCATATTTTAAAATATATTACAATAATAAAAGAATTGAAATATCAACGGTCAAATTTTTAATCAAATTAAAATTATTTTTTGATAGAGGGAGGGTGTAAGTTGTTTTTTTAGGTTGATTTCGTCCTTAAAATTTAATATTAGTCCTTATTTAGAAATTATCGTAACAAAAAAATTAACGATTCTAATCCAGTGGAGAGACAAAAAATTTTCGCCTCGAAAAGAATCTCTTTTTGAGGCGAAAATTATTAAAATACAGCTATTAAATATCTAATATATCGATATTTAAGCATCCACTTTTGCGCCCACGGGACGTTTCCTCTGTCTGTCTATCTCGGCCTCAAGCCTTATCAGTTCGTTTATCGAATCGATGTCGATGTTTTTCAGTATCTCGTTACGGTTCATGATGCCTATCTCGTTGCGCGTCCTGCCGGGATTTTTTTCAAGCTCCGTGAAGGCCGAGATCTTGCGGTCCCCGTGATAGACGTCAAAGTCCACGAATCGCTGTCCCCGGTCGTTGTATTCAAGTCCCATCGCGAGTTTCTTTATCGTCTGGATATCCACCGGCGTATAGAGCTTCATCATGTAGACGGGGATCGTCCGCCGCGTCAGCGCCTGTTCCCGCTCCCATTTTTCCTTGAGCACGATCCCTATCTGCATTCCCTGGGTCACGGTGAGCAGCCTTTGGCGGTGGAGGTCGAAGAGACCGTCGGAGTCGCATATTTTTATTTCAACATCGTTCCAGTCGGGGGTGCCGAGCGAGTCTCCGAGGTATTCTATGCCGTGTACGGAGAGGTACTGGACGATCGCCCCCTTTGAACGGGTATGGATGAGCAGCGCCCTTTTATAGATGTCCTCAACGGGGATGCTCTTAGCGAGGGATTTTGGCGTAAAGTATATTATTGAGGAGGTGCCAGGGATGTCGGGACGGAAGATGGGGTCGCGGTCGATGATCTCGCCGCCGATGTCCCGCTGTATCGCGCTGATGCCGCGTTCAAGGTTTCCCATGAGACGCATCATTATATAACCGGGCATCATGCTGACGCTGTCCACGCCGCCCGTCATACGGCTGTTAATCAGCGTCGTAAGGAGAAGCTCGAGCGGATTTTCCGAGACATAGGTCTCATACAGCGGGCCGCCCTCCTCGGAGCGTGCGGTGAGAAAGACGAGTCTCCGCGTCGGCCCGTATTTCCTCAGAGCGCTCTCGGCGTCGAGCGAGATCAGCGTCCCCCAAGCTCCAAGCTTGTGGCGTATCTCCGAGACCTCCGAGGAAAGTTTGATCGCGATGCTTTCGGGGCCTGTCCTTACCAGCGATATCATTTTGTCCTGCCTCCTCCGTGATAGATTTACAACGAGACCTTTTTGCGCTGGAGCCGTGCGTTGTCCGTCCCCGGAGGGTAGGGGATGGAGATCACCTCTCCGGTATAGATGTGGATCAGGTACATCGACTGTAGTCCGTTAAGGTACATACGCCCCTCCTCCGTGCAGCCCGAGGCGTATTCGAGGTTATGTCCGTAAAGGTTATATTGCGCCGGGTCGCCGCTCACATCTTTATAGGTGTGTCCCGCCCGGAAGCTGAACTGTCCCAGCGAAAATCGTCCGGGGCTGGTCCATACCTGCACCGACTCGCTGTGCGGCTCTTCGAGCAGCGTCGGGACGTGGTCGTGATTTCCAGTGACGAGGATCGCTCCGTAGTCCTCCTCCTCAAAGATGGAAAGGAAATTCTTTATCCGCTTTTGATAGAGGTCAAGCATTCCGGGGCGCTTCTCAAGTTTGATATTGTCTACGAAGTCACCCGTGTGAACTATCCAGGCGGGATGGAGGCGTCGCAGCACGCGCCGCAGATAGGGATAGATGGTGTAGGGTGTGTCGGAAATATGCAGCACCATATCCCTGGCGTCGATGCAGGGCGGGTTGATGCCGAACCATATTCCGAGGTCGTCAAAGTGCTTGATGATCGGGCACTCCCTTATCTCCTGAAGCGTCGGTTTCGGAATGTTGGGTGGTATGTGCAGTGTCGCCATGTCTATCGCCTCTTTATTATTTCAAAAAATTTTACGTAATTATGAACGAAAGACTTGTCTTTTTATCCTCCTTATTGTACCATAGTACCGATGATAAAATAAATATGGTTCTCCGAGCCTGCGTACCTAAGGAAAATATCTATGGTTATCAGGCCGTCAGGGTTGTTTTGGAAACGAGACAGCCTCCCTTTGGAAAGGAGAACGGCTGTTGCTTATGTTACGGGCCGTACTCTATACAAGGGGGTACGGCCCGTTTATTTTGTCGCCGATAGCTTAAAAAACACACAATCTCCACTTAAGCAAGGGGTGACCCCAACACCCCTTGTTTTCCCTTGATTTATTTGTTGAAATAATAACCGGAAATAGTGTACAATAGCGGCGGTGCGGATTTTATCCGCCAGGTGTTACCGCGTATGTTTGCCTGCATACGTCCCTGAAACTGCCTCTCCTGCGGCCGTGCGGTCATGGAGGCCAGTCGTTAGGGCGGTTCTGGAAACGGAACCGTCTCCCGTTGTGGAAAGGGGATCTCCGAGGCTTGCCGCCTCCAATCTTTTATCCTCCGTCCCGCGGGTTTTGAATATCGGTTGTAATGCAACACAAATCTCACGAGGAGGGTTTCTAACCCATGCGTATCAACAAGAAAGGCTCCATTATCGCGTTACTTCTCGTCGTCTGCCTGCTGGCCTTTGGCTCGCTCGCGACGGCAAAGGCTCCCGTGCTCCGGATGGCGACCACGACAAGCACCGACAACACAGGCCTGCTCGACTACCTCGCCCCCATCCTTCTTAAGGATACCGGCATTGAGATCCAGTGGGTATCCGTCGGTACCGGCAAAGCCCTTGAGTACGGACGTAACGGCGACGTTGACGTCGTTCTCACCCACGACCCCGCGGCAGAGGACAAATTTATGGCCGAAGGCGCCGGTTCCAACCGCCGCAAGGTCATGTATAACGACTTCGTGCTCATCGGCCCCGCGAACGATCCCGCGGGCGTAAAGGGCAAGCCCGTTACCGAGGCCTTTGCCACGATAGCGAAAAAACAGCAGCCTCTCGTCAGCCGCGCCGACAAATCGGGCACCCATTCCGCCGAACTTAAGATCCTCAAGGCCGCCGGCGTGAAGGATTTCGACAAGGCGAAGTGGTACGTGCAGACGGGTCAGGGAATGCTCAAGACGATCAACATTGCCGACGAGCAGAAGGGCTACACCCTCACCGACCGCGGAACCTTCATCAAATATGACGCCGGACTCAAAGGCAAGCCGGGCCTCGTGATCATCTGCGAGGGCGACCCCGAGCTCCTCAACAAATACAGCGTCATGGCGGTGAGCCCCCTGAAGCACTCGAACGTCAAATACGACCTCGCGCTCAAATACATCGACTGGATCACCTCTTCAAAGGTCCAGAAGGATATCGCGGACTTCAAGGTCGAGGGAAAGCAGCTCTTCTTCCCCGAAGCCGAGATTCGCGCGGGCCACTAACAGCTTAACAGAGCCAGTACATAGGGCGGACGCCGGATGAAAATGCTGAAGCGTCCGCCCCTTTTATGCGGAACTAAAAACAGGGACTGATTCGATGGATTTCATAGCGGACGGATTCATACAGGCTTTCAGTCTCCTCTTCTCAATGGACGAGGAGACTATGAACATCCTTGTCACCACGCTGCAGCTGACGGCGGTTTCGATGGGGGGTATACTGCTCATCGGGCTGCCTCTCGGCTTCCTTCTCGGGTACTTTGATTTCCCCGGCAAACGCTGCGTCCGTACCGTGGTAGACACGCTGCTCGCGCTGCCGACCGTGGTCATCGGCCTGCTCGTCTACGCCTTTATCTCGCGGCGCGGTCCGCTTGGCGGCTGGGACCTGCTCTTTACGATTGAGGGCATGGCCATCGGGCAGATCATCCTCGGGACGCCGATCGTGGTCGCCTATACGGCGACGGCGATCGAGGGGCTTGACAACCGCCTGCGCCAGACGCTGATGACGTTGGGAGCCTCGGGCGCGAAGCTTGCGATGACGAGCCTGTGGGAGGCCCGCTTTCTCGTCCTTGTCGCCGCGCTGACGGCCTTTGGCCGCATCGTCGGTGAAGTCGGCTCCGCGATGATGCTCGGCGGCAACATCAAATGGCACACGTGCACGATAACCACGGCCATCACTTTGGAGACCGGCAAAGGCGACTTTGCCCTCGGCATCGCCCTCGGCGTTATCCTCATCCTCATATCCCTGATACTCAACATCTCTCTGACATTCCTGCGCCGCAGGACGCAAAACTAAGACCAGACAAATAAAAAATACTGAATATGGACGGTGTAACTGAGATCATGAAAAAATTTGCCATCGCGCTCGCCGCTCTTCTCATATGTTCGCCCGCCTTCGCCGGCACGATAAAGCTGTCGAGCACAATCGGCCCCGTCGACGCGGGCATCATCCCGCTTCTTGCCGAGACATACAAGGCGAAGACCGGCACCGACTTTGTCATCGAAAAGGCGGGGACCGGCGCGACACTCAACAAGGCCAAAAGCGGAAACTTCGATATGGTCGTCGTGCACGCGCGCGCCCTCGAGGAGCAGTTTATCGCCGAGGGCTACGGACAGAACCGCAGGGACTTTATGTACAACGACTTTATCATTCTCGGCCCTCAGGAGGACCCCGCGGGCATCAAGGGCATGAAATCCGCCGCCGAGGCGCTTAAAAAGATCGCCGCGGCCAAGGCCCCCTTCATCAGCCGCGGGGACATGTCCGGTACGCACGTCGCGGAGATGAACGTCTGGAAGGCGGCGGGGATCGCTCCCGACGGCGAAAAGGACGAATGGTACACGGTATTCTCACTCGGCAAGCTCGGCAACGGCCCGACCACCGACTTCACCAACCGGCGCGGCGCCTACACTATCATGGACAGGGCCACCTACCTCACAAAGAAGAAGGGGCTCAAGATAATCCCGCTCGTAGAGGGCGACCCGATCCTGCTGAACCTCATCGCGGCGATCGAGGTAAACCCGAAACGCTTCCCGCAGGTGAATAACGCCGACGTCGTGAAATTCGTCGACTGGGTCTGCGGCGACGAAGCGCAGACGATAATCAAGGACTTCAAGGTGAAGCAGTACGGCGAACCGCTCTTCTTCCCAAACTCCGACGAATGGAACAAAAAGCACGGCAAATAAATTTATAGTAAAATAATCGAAAGGGGGGCGGAAGATTCTCCGCCTCCCTTATCTTTACGGAGGAACGTCTGAGATGAGCTCACTGCTTTATGAAATACGAGACCTGAAACAACGCTACGGGAAGGGGCCACTCTCCCTCGATATCGCGGAGCTCTCCATTCGGAGCTCGGGAATAACCGGCCTCGTCGGACCCAACGGCAGCGGCAAATCGACGCTGCTTAAAGTTCTCTCCTTTCTCATCACATACCAGAGCGGCAGCATCCTCTTTGACGGTCGTCCCTCCGAGGGGCGCGAAGTGGCGATCCGCCGCGAGGTGACCTATCTGCTCCAGGACTCCTATCTGCTCAACCGTTCCGTCTATGAAAACATCGCCTACGGGCTGAAACTGCGCGGAGACGTCCCCGACATAAAAGAGAGGGTGCGCGGGAGCCTGACGCAGGTGGGGCTTGACCCGGAAAAATTTGCCCAGCGCCCGTGGTATCAGCTCTCCGGTGGGGAGGTTCAGCGCGTGGCGCTCGCCGCCCGCCTCGCGCTGCGCCCGCGTGTCCTGCTGCTCGACGAGCCGACGGCGAACGTCGACGAGGCGAGCGCGCAGCTCGTGATGGAGGCCGCCGTCAGCGCGGCGAAGGAATACGGCACCACCGTGATCGTGGCGACCCATGACCTCGCCTGGCTCTACGAAATGTCCACCGACGTCGTGAGCCTCTACCGCGGCCGCGTCGTCGGCAGCGGTGCGGAGAACCTTCTGCAGGGCAAGTGGCGCCTCACCGGCGGCTACATGGTGCGCGAATTCATCGACGGTCAGGCGGTATTCGCCTACCAGCCGCAGTCCGGCAGGCCGAACGCGGCGATGCTGAACTCCGCCGGCGTGCGCCTGTTTGTCGAGAGGCCCGACGCGGCGCACGATATGAACATTATCCGCGGCCGTATCGTGCAGATGACGCTGGAACGCGCCACGGACTCGGTGCTGGTCTCGATAGAGGTCGGCGAGAACGTGATAAAGACGCGCATGGAGGCGGCGGAGCTGAACCGGCTGGAGCTGTGCCCCTCAAAGATGGTATATCTTACGTTTTCCTATGCCGCTGTTCGCTGGATCTAAAAAATCGGCGCTTATACGCACGACTAACTTCATAACCGAGGGCTTGGCAATGCTCACCGCACTTTAGTGCGCCTCCGCTTGCCAAGCCCTCAGTTATTTCGTTATTCGCACGTCTAAGCGCCGATTTTCCTTCGGAGAGGAAAAGAGATAAATAGTGGCTTAGCTTTTGCCCTTGTATCCTCTCTCCCTGGCCGCCTCAGAGAGGGCGCCAAAATCTTTGGTAAATCGCAATTTACCTCTTTTCCCACCCAAAGGAAATCGGCGTTTAGAAGTGCGAGTTGCTAAATAAAATAGTGGGGCCGATACCGGAGCCGTATTAGCATACGGCGAGGATTCGGACCCACCGTTTTATGACGCAAATCGTGCTTATAAACGCCGATTGATTTAACGTTTCTTTCTTCTCAGCCAGAGCGGCACCAGCGCGAGCATGGGAAGCGCGCCCAGACCTGCGGCGCAGCCGTGGCCGGAGCCGCCGGTCTTTTTCCGGGCGACGGTCACCGTGCATGCGGCGCTCTTTTCTCCGGCCTTCGCGGTGACGACCGTCGTGCCGACCGACAGCGCCGTTACCTTGCCACTCTCGTCCACCGCGGCTACCGCCGGGTCGGCGCTTGTCCAGACGACCGCTTTATCTGTCGCGTTGTCCGGCTTCACCGCTGCGGTGAGCGTTTTGCTCGCCCCGATGTCCAGCGTCAGCTCTGTGAAGTCGAGGCTGACTCCGGATACGGGAACTTTGCCGACGGCGGCGGTGAAACAGAGCGGGCCTGTAGCGCAGCTCCTGGTGAGCGGCTTGAGGTTGTTTTTGTCGCTGAAATCGGTGGCCCGCAGGTCGATGTCGAAGCTCACCGCCGTCACGCCCGGTTTTATGCCGGAGACGGTACAGGGCCAGCGGTCGGAGATACCGGCGATGTCCGGCGAGGCTATGAAGATATCGCCGCTGACAGAGAGGTAGCCCGCCATATCGTCCGCCCTGCCCGGATAGGAGGTCAGGGCGGGAGCGAAGCCGCCAACCTCTACGGAGAGCGTCCGCTTCGCGGGCAGGATGGTGGTGACGACCTTTTTCATCTCCGCCGCGTCGAGGGAAACGACGTCGGCGCTGACTGCGTCCGGCCCCTTGTCGCCGGAGCCGACGGCCTCAAGATCGCCGGCGGGCCAGCAGCTGTTGGATATGTTCCCCAAGTCATTGTATCCAGCAATGCCGCCTGCGTAGTTGTCGGAGCCGCCTGAGGCTGTGACCGTACCGCCGCTGTGGGCGTTGTTAGTTATCGTGCTGCCGCTGTTGTATCCCGCGATGCCACCTGCGTTGCTGTCGGAGCCGCCGGAGGCCGAGACGCCGCCTCTGTGGGCGTTGTTGGTTATCGTGCCGCCGTAGCTGTTGTATCTCCACATCACCGCCGCGAGGAGGCACATGCGGCGGTAGGAGGAG